>CAJUJA010000059.1:0-4941 GCA_910586635.1 uncultured Bacilli bacterium
ACGAATTCTTAATTTAATTGTGCGATAATTATCTTTAATAAAAGAATTTATGTATTTTTGTTGATCAAACATTAAAAACACCTCTTTCTAGTATTATTATATTACATTTGGGGGCAAATGTAAACATTAATATATTAATTGAAGGTATAAAATTATAATTTATCGAATGTTTAGAAGTTTCATAATGAAATATCGATATTGATGAATGTAACCCAGGTAAAGAAAAGGAAAGTTCACCAAAACTTCCCTTTTCGCACTTGTAAAGGATGAATCGAGTAAATAATGCAAGTTGAATTGATATTTCGATGAAATGATAGTTTTCAATAAGTTTCAAGGAATTTGGGTCACAGGCTGTAACCTAATTTCTTCACAAGTAAACTCCCTCTTTTGTCAAAAATATTATATCATTTTTGTGACAATAATTCATTTTTTTATAACAACAGTATTCCGTCCACTTAGTTTGCAATCCGTAAAGCATCATGGAGTAAATACTATACATTGTTTTAATTATTTAGAATAAACAAAAATAATCTTGCATATAATGATATATAATTCTCCTAGTTTTTTATATTTTTAGGTGAAAATACTCCTGTTTATTTGACTTACTCCTAAAATAGGTGTATAATTAGGTGAAAGAAGGTGTTTTAGGTGAAAATATTTGATTATAGTAAATTAAATGATTATAAATGGGATAGTGAAATAATATCTTTAATAGCTCAAATTCATGAACATAAAGGTAAACAGTCCTTATATCTAAAACAAAAGCCTCAAGCCTTAGAACAATTAATTGAGATTGCTAAAATACAATCAACTGAAAGTTCGAATAAGATTGAGGGTATTGTTACTACTTCTACTAGAATTAAACAATTAATGAGTGATAAGACAACTCCTAGAAATAGAGATGAGGAAGAAATATTAGGTTATAGAAATGCTTTGAATATAATTCATGAAAGCTTTGAATATATCCCTATTACTCCAAATTATATCTTACAACTACATCATGAATTATATAAAACAACTTCTAAAACTATTGGTGGTAAATTTAAAGGTGTGCAAAATTATATTAAAGTTAAATATCCAGATGGATATGAAGATATATTATTTACACCATTATCACCTTTTGAAACGCCTGAAGCTATAAGAAATTTATGTGATGAATACAACAAATGTATAGATAATGATTCTGTTGAGGCTTTATTATTAATTCCTACGTTTATTTCTGATTTTGTATGCATTCATCCATTTAGTGATGGTAATGGTAGAATGTCTAGGCTACTTACTACTCTTCTTCTATATAGATTAGGCTATTATGTAGGTAAATATATCAGTATAGAAAAATTAATTGAAAAGAATAAGGATGCGTATTATGATGCCTTAAATAAGGCAGATAAAGGATGGCATGAAAATGATAATGATTCTACTCCTTTTATTAAATATATATTAAGAATATTATTAACCGCTTATAGAGAGTTTGAAGATAGAATGTCATTAGTTGAAGCTAAGCAATCTTCTTATAATTATGTTAAAAATACAATAGATCTAATTCTAGGTAAATTTAGTAAAGCTGAATTATTAGAAAAATGTCCTAGTATTGCCAAATCTACATTAGAAGCAACTTTAAAGAAATTAGTCGAGGATGGATTCATTAAGAAATCTGGTCAAGGTAAATCAACATTTTATTATAAGGCTTAATATGAGTAAAACGGCTTATGAATTTAAGCCGCTTTTGAGTATATAAAATATGCATTTTATGGTTAGAAAGTTTTTTTATTATCAAAATGAAGTACTTATATTTTTCTATTACAACTTCATCTTATGTATTTAATTTTTTTCTTATATTTATGAAAGTTTCATTAATAGAGGTGATGCGATTGTTTTTCACATCTTCTTCAGCCTCTTTTAAAACTTGAAGCCATTCTAATTGAAGGTGATCAAAATCGTCTTTTCCGATTTTATCTGCCTTTTGTATCTCGCTATTCACTTTCAAACTCACTCATTTCTTCATAGTCATCTATTGAGTTAGTATAGCCTCTTCTTAAATAATCTAGTCCACCATCTACAAAACAGCAACCACACTTACATTGCACGAATTCATGGCGATTGGTAGACTCAATAATATCACCACACAAATTACATTTGATTCTATTTCTTATTATTTTTTTCATCTAATCCTCCCATTATTATTATCCAGTGTCCAGTTTTATCAGAACCAACACGCTCTATTAAGCCTTTTTCTTTTAAGGATTTAATAGCTCGTTCAATGGTTCTAGTAGTGACCTGACATTGATTTGCAATACTGGCTGCAGTAACTGCATTGTCTTTTTGAATCGCAGCAAGAACTTCTTGTTCTTTATTTGTTAATTTTACACCGACATTTACACCGACATTTACACCGACATTTACATTGTCCATCTTAGCTTCATAATCCATATGAAGATATCTATTTTTTAATTCATGATTTTTATTTACCATTAAATTTTCGAAGAATAAGATTAAATATTTATTGGTTGAATGAATGCCTTTGGAAAAATCATTATAATTTGCACGAACTAAGGCATTTCTAAAATACCATGAATGATTGGCAAAAACTTCATTACCAACTTTAAAGCCTAATGTATTTAAATATTTAATCATAAAAATAGCTGTAGTTCTTGTGTTTCCTTCTCCAAAAGGATGAATTTGCCAGATATTAGATGTGAATTCTACAATATGTTCAATTATTTTATCTAATGATAAATCTTTATAAGAAAAAGATTTTTCTGTCTTAAAGTCATATTCTAATGTTTCATATATATTATTATAAGAAGAATATATGACTGTATCGCCATTTAATATCCATTCCTTTTTAGATATATTATAATTCCTGATTTTACCAGCATGAGGGAGTATTCCTTCAAATAATCTTTTATGTATTGTAATTAGTTCTGCAGGAGAAAACTGAAATGCTTTTTCTCCTAAAATTTTTGCGATACGAGCAGATACTTTATCTGCTTCTTCTGTATCATTTTCTTCTGCCATTCGATCTGTACGTGTTTCATAGTAGGAATCAATTCTAGTTTGAACCGAGTCAATATCAATTTTTCCTTCAATGTGATCTTTAGCAGTTTGAAGTAAATATTCAGATGGAAAAAGATGATCAACATCTTGTAAGCCTATGGCTGTTTTCCAAATTAAACTCTTCTCTTTTTGTTTTGGTTCTCCTTGAATAATATATTCTGTTAGTTCTTTTTCAAAAATTTTATCCATCTGAAATCACTTCCTATCTATACGAATATTATACCATTTTTTAAGCAAAATTGGAATAGAAACTAGTTGTTATATACAAGTGATGAACTTGTTATTTTAATAAATCTTCAATAGTACAATCTAATGTTTTTGCAAGCATTAAGAGAGTATCCCCTTGTGCTTTAGATAATTCATTTTGACCTTGTTCATAAGATCTAATGGAGCGAATATTTAAACCACTCAATATAGCAAGTTCTTCTTGAGTAAGCTTTCTTTCTTGATGAAGCGTTTTAAAAGTGTACTTGTTGAGGACAAAGTATTCTTTTTAAAAAAGGTTCTATAATCCAATGATATCTATAGGACAATAATATACTTCATCATTTATAGGAAATACCTTATTTGATGAATCAATTACTAACCCTGTATTTATTCTTTTTTTATATTTTTTGAGTATAGTAAATTTTTTTGTATGGCTTACAGGGTTTATGCCTTTTTTTATTTCAATAGGATAAATTGAATCATAGGAATCAATAATTAAATCGACTTCATGTTGATCTTTATCTCGGTAATAATATATATCATCAACTTTTTTATAAGCATTATAGAAGGACTTAATTATTTCTGAAATGACATATGTTTCATAAAATGCTCCTGCAAATGCACTTTTCTCTAAAATATCAGCTGATGGTATACCGCATAAATAAGCACATAATCCTGTATCCATAAAATATAGTTTAGGAGTTTTAATAATTCTATCTGATATATTTGAAGCATAGGGTTGAATTACTTTAATAATACCAGAAGTTTCTAGAATGGAAATCCACCCTTTTACAGTTCTCGCATCAATACCAATACTTCTTGATATTTCTGTATAATCTAGTTGACATGCTGTTCTTAGGGCTACATATTTCATAAAATTCATAAATGTTGTTTCTTTAGTTGCTGAAATAATTTGTTTGACATCTTTCTCTATATATGTAGTAATATAAGATTTGAAAAACATATCTCTATTCAATTGTAAAGAAATGTATTCTGGCATACCGCCAACAAAAATATCTTCAAATATTTCTTTCCTAGATCTATAATTTCCATTTAGCAACTGTTCTTTATCTCTTAGGTTATCAATGGATGGATTAAAATATGAAGATGATTTTCTTCCCTTAATCTCATTATAGGATAAGGAAGATAAATTAAAAACGCATGTTCTACCAGCTAATGATTCAGTAATTGCTTCTTGTAGTTCAAATTGATTTGAACCAGATAAAATATATAGAAATTTTGGTGGCTCATTATTTGATAAAAACTTTTTTTTCATATTATCAATTTCGATTTTTATATATTCCAGTAACCAAGGTGCTTTTTGAATTTCATCAATTACTAAAGGAGATGAGTAATACTTAATAAACCCTTTAGGATCTCTTATCGCATAATCTCTTATTTCTATATCATCTAAGGTTACATATGGTATTGTTGGAAATAGATGTTGAATCAAAGTTGACTTTCCTACTTGTCTTGAACCATATATAGTGATTGAGGCAAACTGCTTTGAAGCTTCAATTAGTTTATTTTCAATATTTCTTTTTATATACATATAAATCACGCTCCATTTATATTATATATTATAAGGAGTAAAAATACAACTATTTTTACATAGTGATGTTGTTTTAGTCGAATAAATTAGATCGGAAGAGCACACGTCTGAACTCCAGTCACATT
>CAJUJA010000059.1:4951-7293 GCA_910586635.1 uncultured Bacilli bacterium
TAATGCTATGCTTAGTAAACCAAGATGCAAATTAGAAATATTTGTTTTTATTTGCTTTTAATCACTCAAAAAAGGGGCTGTTAAGAAACTAAAAAGATTCTGACAGCTTCATTTTGTTAGAAAATGCACCTTTTTGATACAATAAAGTATCTGGAGGTGTTTTTTCATGCCATTTTTTACTGTCTTTCAAGACCATTTATTTCCTACCGCTGAGCTAGACCGAGGGGAAAGAGAAAAAATAGATACTTTTTTAAGATTATTAGAAGAATCTGGTGTGGGTGAAATTATATACAAAGAGACTAATAAGGATAGAAGTTTAGGAGGAAGAAACTCCTATAATCCGTATCGTTTATTTGCTGCCATTATCTATGCCTTTTCAAAACATTCAGGTAGTTTAAGAAAAATTGAGGAAAGTATCAAATTTGATTTAAGATTTATTTACCTATTAAATCAAGAAACCCCTTCCTATGTTACTATTTCTAAGTTTCTTAACAACGCAGTTGTTAAACACTTTGAAGCCATCTTTGTCTCTATTACTAAAACCATCCTCTTAAAGTATAATTTCTGTTTTGATGATTGTTTCATTGATGGTACTAAAATTGAAGCCAATGCTAATAAATATAAATTTGTATATAAACCTACCACTTTTAAAATAAATCTCTTTGATAAAATTAAATTACTTCTAATCCAATACTTTCCTCTATCAGAAAACAAAATTACTTTCGTTTCTAAAGAGGTTGCCTCCTATGTCTCTTTAATGCTAGAACTTTTAAAAAAACAAAATATAGATATCAATACTATAAAGATTGGTAGAGGGCATCGTAATCCTAAAATTGTTTCTGATTATCTTTTACTTTCTACTTATTTAATTAAACTTTTAGACTATGAAGAAAAAGAAAGAATTTGTGGTCCAAATCGTAATTCTTACTTTAAAACTGACCATGATGCTACTGCTATGTGTCTTAAAGAAGATTACTATTCTGGTCTAGGCAGTAATACTCATGCGGCTTATAACTTCCAAATTATCGTTTCTAAAGGTATTATTTTGTCCTTTTATATCTCTTGCGATAGAACAGATCAATATACTTTAATTCCAACTCTACAAAAATTTTATCAATTATATGGCTTTTTCCCAAAAAGGCTTTGTGGTGATGCTGGGTATGGTTCTTTGAAAAACTATAGTTTCCTTCAAAATAACAACATTGAAAACTATATAAAATTTGCTGATTGGGCTAAGGTTGTTTCTGGTGACACTTATGATTTATTTTACTTTAATGATAATGAAGATTTAATTTGTATGAATCATAAAGTGGCTCTTAAAACTAGGTTTTTTGAGAATAGATATGCTCACAAGGGATCTTTCTTATATGTAATTCAATCTTGTTCTTATTGTAGATTAAAAAAGTATTGTCAAGCCAAGCTCAAGGTGATTAGAAACTATCGTATATTTGATGTCAATTATGATTATTCTATAATCAAAAAGAAAGTTACTCAAAACCTTTTATCTCCCAAAGGTATTGAGATGAGAGTAAATCGGAGTTCTCAAGTAGAGGGGGCTTTTGGTGTTATTAAACAAGATATGGTTTATGATAGAACTAGGCGTCGTGGTCTTCAAAACGTTTCTTTAGAATTTATGCTGGTTTGTCTTGGCTATAATATTAGAAAACTCTTTTCTTTGATTGAGGGAAAAGCTAAAACAGATTATTGGGTCGCTCCTATAGATTTGAAACCTGAAACTATCCTAGAAATAGACTATGATAAGATTCTTAAAAAAACTCGAAAGAAAGGAGTGAATGAATCTCTCCGTAAGTCTTATAAATACAAAAAAAGAAGCTGCTAGAAACTTTTTAGTTTCTTAACAGCCCCCAATCATATTTTCTACCATTTTGAATCCTATGATCCATTTTTCACATACTTCTTTACTTAAAGCTACTTACTCTATTTTGGAGACCTTGTTATTTTATTACATAATTCAAAATTTAAAGCATCATTAATTTAATTTTTCTTTTTTTCTTTAATAGTTTTAAGTTTTAATTTGAAAACCTCTATAAGTGCTTTTTGTATAACCTTATTATCTTTCGCTGATGTAGAATTTGATAAAGTATAATAAATATAAAAATATGTTTTATTATCTTGAATTGCGTTACGTGATTGAGTTTCAAATAGTGGAATTTGACTATAAGTAGCAAAATCATTCATCTTAATGTAAGCTCTATCTGGTTTTAGCTTTTTCTCTTTATAATCTGCAGTAACAAAAACAAGTTCTTTTATTTGCAAATCGTGTTCTTTCATTAAAGATAAATTATTGATATCATTTAAAAAGGATTCATTTAAAAATCCAC
>CAJUJA010000060.1 GCA_910586635.1 uncultured Bacilli bacterium
TAAATTGATAAATCTCCTTTTTTTCTGATAAAATCAACCTTCTATATAATACTGCATAAACAAATCCATCCATTCTTTTGCCCCTTAAAATTTTATTGCTTTATTTTTTTTATTATAATGATAGCTTTTTATTTTACAACATTTTATATGGTTTGAGGTCATTTTTTTCTACTTTGTAAATTGCTAATACTTTTCCTTTTTTATTTTTTAAAACTACTTTATCATTAAATTTATAATCATTTGATATCTTACAACCATTTTTTATTTTTTTCCCTAAATCGTCTTCTACTATCAAGGAGGGATATTTATCTAAAACCTTCTCAATTGATAGTATTTGAAATTGATTCAATCTTATTTGATCTAAAGTGTAAGCATTTGAAATGGAAAAATCTCCTTGCTTAATTCTAATTAATCCACTCATTGAAAAATATTCATCCATACTTTTTCCCATATCTCTAATCAAACTTCTAATATACGTTCCTTTTGTTACCTTACACTGAAACTTAAAAGAATGTTGATTTTGTTCTAGTAGACTAATTCTTTCTATAGTGACTTCTTTTTTAGGTAGAATTACTTCTTTTTCTTCTCTTGCATATTGATATAATTTTTTTCCCATTACTTTTACTGCTGAATATAAAGGTACTTCTTGCATATAAGTTTTATGAAAGGATTCTAATAGCTTTTGATAATCAATTTTTTTTGTGCATTCTTTTTGTTTTAGTATCTTTCCTGTTATATCTAAAGTATCAGTAAGCTTTCCAATTTCTACTGTTGCAATATACTCTTTAGAAGACGAGGAAAGAATTTCTCCAAGTTTTGTAGCCTTTCCAATAGTTAAAACTAAAACTCCCTCTGCTATAGGGTCTAACGTTCCAGTATGTCCTATCTTTTTAATTCCTAGAAGATGAGAGATTTCATTTACTACATCACGAGAGGTCATATTCTTTTTTTTATTTACAACTAAAACACCAGAATAATTAGTTAAGTATTCTTCTAATGTTAAATCGTTTTGATAGATAATAGTAGCTGGAATCGTCCCTACATATCTAATATGCCATGGCTCATAAGAATATCCTGTAATTTTTTCTTTTCCTTTAGGATATCTTAGGATAAAGCCAAACTTAGAAAGAGAAGAATGAATTTTTTGAAAAAGATCTTCATGATGCATTAACTCATCACTTTCTATTAAGAACTTTTTATCTACTTGAATACTTAAATCAATCGCTAGTCCGGTATGATGTTCACTACTTTTAATTGGTGCTACATACTTTTTAGTATATTCTTCTCCATACTTTTTTCTATATTCATTAATAATTTCTTGTTGTTGTTCTATACTTCTATACGATGAATTGATTGCAACTATGATCCCTTGCTCTTTTAAAAAATTCTTTAATTTGAGATAAGCCTCTAGTGTTTTTTTCTCTACTTGTACTTCTTCGTCTAACACATCTAGAGTATCTGTTAACTCTAATTTTTTAAAATAATGATCTTTTATTTTATTTTCTTTGTTTACTAATACTAAATAATTCATAAATCTCCTATCATCCTTACTTTATGATTTTTTCCATACACTTTCTATATATTTTAGCATTTATTATTAAGTTCCACAAATATAGGTTTGAATTTTTAAGGTAATTCTTAAATATTTCTTATTAAGAAGATAACAAAAAAGAAGCAAAATATTCTCTTACTTCCATCATAAAAGTTTCCACTTATACATATTTAAAACATACTCAAATAATTGTAATATTAGCATCTAATTGTTTTATTTTTTGTTGAGATGTTATCATTCCTTTTCTTATTCATATACTAATTTCATCAAATCATAAAAATTACCATCTTTTTTTTGTGCTAAAATCGTTCTAGCATTACAATATTCTCCACTACAAACTGCAGCTTGATATAAAGTTATAATATCTTTTATATTTTTTGTTTATTAATTTTATGGGTATATCTTTTACTTTTTCTAATAAACTTCCAATTCTTCTTTTATTGAATCCATTTGCTTTATTTATAAAATTGGCTCAAATTAATAGAACAATTTCCCTCAAAACTATCTATTACATGAGGCGTAATTATACTCCTTCTTCTAAATACTTTTTGTAATTTTATTGTTACGTAATTTAGACAATCCTTATTTTTGTAAATTAATTTCTAATTTAGATAGCTTAATTAATTTTGCATTTGCCTGATAAAACAAAATAATAATGAATACTAAGAAAAAGAAAAGAAAAATCAAATGTCCAGAAAGAACACAATAATCATATACTCCATGAAATATACTAGGTATCAGTATACTTAATAACATATACTTCTTCTTTAACTGATTCTTATTTTTGGTTTCTGATAATTTTGCTGCTGATAAATAATACCCCATAAATATACTCATACTAACATGTCCTGGTACCGCTACAAATAGTCTCACTAATGCTACAAAAATCCCACCATCATATACATAAAGGATATTTTCTACTAATGCAAAACCTAAAGCAATAAAAACAGAATAAACAATCATATCATATAATTGATCGAACTCTTTATCATGATAAGAAAAAATATATAATAAAATCCATTTACTAATTTCCTCCACTAATCCTACAATAAGAAAAGTATAAAGAAATAGCTGTATTGAATTATATACCGTATATTCTTGTTTAAAGAATGGAAACATATTTCTTATAAAAATATTTAATACAATCGTTAAAATAGCAGCTAAAATCCCACCAATAAATAATTTAAATAAAAGTTTTTTTGGTTCCTTATCCTTATCCTTAAAATAAACATAACTTCCTAATAAAATAACGGGAACAATCGATAAGAATAATAATGTTAAGTGATATATCATTTCATCCCTCCATTTTTGTAAATATCCTAGACTTTCTTTTTTACCGATGAATTTTTTATAGATGTATCTATTAACTCTTTAGGAGCCTCCATCAGTTCTAATACATTATTTTGAGCCTCTTGGGGTGTCTCACTATTCCTTAGAAGTTTACCGAATTCATTTGCACTTACACCTAGTTCCTGTTCTGCCCAATTAACAACAGCTGGATTTTGTGGACTTAGTCCTACCTCCTTTATTTGGGCAACCATATTAGAAATCTCTAAAGCTTTTTGATCAGCCGCCTGTTTTGGATTTTCTAAAATTCTTTGAAATTTCTCTTCTCTTTTATTAATTGTTTGTAAATCATCTGCTGATATTAATGGATTTGGTAAGTTATCATCCCTTACCGCCTTTATAACCCCTAGTCCTGTTTTTGCCACCTGAACTTGTTCTTTTTTTTGCTCATGATACCCTTTAATTCCCATCTGAATTTTCTCTCCCTACACTATATACTATTATTATTAGCAAAAATTTTGGTTTTTTCCTACTAATTAACTATTTATTTTTTCCTGTGACTCTTCATTGTCATTATCTTTGTCCCTTTCAGGCTCTAAATCTTCTTCTAGATTGTCCTCTTTTATCTCTTGATGATACTTTCCAACTATAATTTTAACTGTAATTGAGTGATTGATTTTGGTACCTTTTTTAGGACTTTGTTCTATCACTTTATTATGATTCTTTTCTTCTTCAATTTCTTTTTCTTCAATTTGATATAAAAGCCCTTTATGATTCAACTCATTTTTCACTTCATCTATATTTTTTCCAATCCAATTTTCTACTATATAACTAAATCGATATTTTCCAACTATTACTTTAATGACTGTATTTTTAGAAACTTTAGTTCCTTCTTTTTTATTTTGTTTCAGAACTATATTGTTTTTTCCTTCTTCTGCTACAATTTTTTCTTTTTTCTCTATTTTTAAATTCTTACTTGCTAATACAGCTGATGCCTGATCATAACTCAGCTGAGATAAATTGGGAACTTCAATATTTCTATCCTCATCATAAATATGATATCCCATGACAAGGGAAATTCCCATGAATCCTATGACAAGGAGTAAAAGAAAAATGATGAATATATTTTTACCAACACTATTTTTCTGATTTTTATTGTTATTTTTTCTTTTCTGAACCTTTTTAATTTTTGTTTTTGTTTTCTTTTTCACTTTTGCCTTCTGTTTTTTGGGTTTCAATTCCTTTATCTTAGTATTTTGTTTTTCTTCTAACAGGATACCACATCCTTTACAATATATGGCATCTTCGTCGTTTATGGTACCACAGTTTCTGCACTGCATAAATATCATCCCTTTTTAACATTATATAACTAATGTTAAAATTAATCAAAATATTACTGAATATTTTTTTTACTAGGTCCTTCTAATAAATTTCCATCTAAGTCAAACCTAGAACCATGACAAGGACAATCCCAAGTTAATTCTTCTTCATTAAAAATTAAATTACATTTTAAATGTGGACACTTTCTTTTTACACGATGTTTTTTCCCTTTTTTATCAATATATACATTATATTTTATCCCACTTTCCTCTTCAATATAAATATGATGATTATGAAAAGGTGCTTCTATATAAGACTTTATGTAGGATAAAGAATCTATAATACTATTTGTGATTCCTACTATACTAACTCTATTGGGATTTACTAATTCACTAAATGAATTGGACCTTTTAAGTAATAAATCATTAATAATTTTGGCACCTAAAATACCGTTTGTCATACCCCAAGCATTATATCCTGTTGCAATATATAAATTCTTTTTCACTTCTCCTATAATTGGTAAATGATCATTCGTCATCAAATCTTGATTTAGCCAATTATAGTCAGGATTTAGTTTAAAAAGTCGATAAAAATCGTCTCTACTTTTTTGATAATTATCCTTAGTATCCAACTGATTAGTAACTCTATGATTATTAGATACATATATAATATAATCTTTATAAAACCTTATCGAGTGAAGTTCTTTTTCTACATTAATAGCATTAAAATGTAATTCTTTCTTATATTTGGCGGCATTTACATATTCTCTTTGTATATAGTTTTTAAAAGGAATAAAACCTGGTTTTATAAAGAAGGGGTATTGGTTTGCTACTACAACTTGCTTTGCCTTTATTATACCTTCAGAGGTCTTTAGTAAATATCTACTTTTTTCAGGTCTAATTTCTTCTACTAGTAAATTCTCAACAACATTTATATTATCTTTTACCAAGTCAATTATTCCATTTAAATACTTTACTGGATGAAAGGTATAATTACCCTCTGTATAAAAGGCTTTTATACAAGAAAAATCGATTGGTAGTTGATCAGTTTCGATACACTCTCTTCCAAATGATGTTAATAATTCTTTTTCCTTCTTAATGGTATTTTCCTTACTTTTTAATGTTGTGAACAAATACGAATTTGATTTTTCTAAATCACACTTTATTCTATTGTCATCAATAATTCCTTTTATTATGTCGATAGCAAGAACTTGTGACTCATAATATTTTTTAGCAGTATCATATCCTAGTGTTTTTTCCAATTTTTGATAAATATCTCTTTGGATAAAACTAATTTTTGCCGTGGATCTAGAAGTTACATTATTTCCTATAATTCCCTGATCTACTAATATTACTTTTTTATTTGAATCTTTTAATAAATAAGAAAGGGTTACCCCCGTAATTCCTCCTCCAATAATTACAATATCAGATTCTTCGCAAGAAACTTGATTCATCTTTCTTGTTTGTTTGTTCTCACTTGACCAAATTGACTTATTTTTCATTCTATCACTATTCCTAATACTAATATTATTTCCCAATTTTATAATTTTATCATACAAGAAAAAAGATCACTTAATAAGTGATTTTTCCACTGCTTTCAAAAAATGCTTTGTATGCTAAATAAGCAGAATAAATATCATATTTAGATGTAACCTCATATGGAGAATGCATAGAAATAACGGGAACTCCACAGTCTATGACATCGATTCCTTTGTTAGCTAGAATATAGGCAATAGTACCACCACCACCAATATCTACTTTTCCTAATTCTGATACTTGATAAATAATATTATTTTTTTCAAATATATTTCTAATATAAGCTACAAACTCTGCATTGGCATCACTAGCCCCTGATTTACCACGGGATCCAGTATATTTATTTAATTCCACTCCGTATCCAATATAGGAAGAATTATTTAACTCTGACACATCCTGATAATTCGGGTCTACTCCACATCCAACATCTGCTGACAACATTCTAGAGTTACAATAAACTTTATTTAGGGCCCCTATAATATTTTCATTTGTTTTATCTAAAAGCTGATTCATAAACTGATCAAACGTTTCAGAATACATTCCCGTATTTCCATAACTTCCAATTTCTTCTTTGTCAGAGAAAATGGCAATACTAGTAATGTCTGATTTTTGAGTTCCTATAATAGATTCTAACAAAGAATAAGCACATACTCTATCATCTTGACCGTAAGATGCTACCATACTTCTATCAAACCCTAAATCTCTTGCCTTAAATGCAGGTACAATTTCAAGTTCTGATGAATAAAAATCCACTTCTATTATTCCATATTTCTGGTTTAATAGTTTTAAAATATTCTCTTTAATAGAATCATTTTCCTTATCAGGAATACTACCAATTACTAAATTTAGACTTTCCCCGTTGATTGCTTCTCCAATCTTTTTTTCATACTGTTTTTGAGCTAAGTGAGGAAGGATATCTGTAATCGTAAAAATGGGGTCATTCTCATCCTCTCCTATATTAATTTCTATTTTTTCTCCATCAGGTTTTACTACAACACCATGAATAGAAAGCGGAATGGTTGTCCATTGATATTTTTTAATCCCACCATAATAGTGGGTTTTAAATAAGGCTAAATGTGCGTCTTCATAAACTGGATTTGGCTTTAAATCTAGTCTTGGTGAATCAATATGAGCACCAATGATATTCACACCATTTGTTAATTTTTGATGTCCTATGATTGCTGCAAAAACGCTTTTTCCTCTATTATTTAAATATACCTTATCTCCTGCTTTTAAAGATGGTATTTCATCAATATTTTGAAATCCGTTTTCAGTTAGCATTTTAATAATATTTTGATTTGCTTCTCTTTCTGTCTTGGAATGATTTAAAAATTTCATATAACTATCTGCAAAAGCAAAAATCTCGTTTTTTGTACTTTCATTGGTAAATTTCCAACCACATTCCTTTTTATTTATAATATCTTTCATTTTATTCCTCCTTACTAACTATATTACCATAATTTGTTTTAAAATATTAAAAAACATCACATAATTTGTGATATTTTCCTAAATTCAAATTTCAACCGCACCAGGTGGTGCGGCTTTTTGATACAATA
>CAJUJA010000061.1 GCA_910586635.1 uncultured Bacilli bacterium
CAATTAATATTTTTTTCGACTTATTTAGGTGTCACATCATTGACAACTAAACAAAGTTTATTTTCTATATATCTCATGGTAAAAATAAAATTCAACTAAATATACAGGATATATTATATTACTTTCGATTATATATTTTGTAAATTAATTAGTATTATGTTAAGATAAGCTTGAGAGTGATAGATATGAAATTAAATATTGGAAAAAAAAAATTAAGTATTAGAAAAGTAGATGGATTTTGGAACCGATTTAAAATATTAAAATTTGACCTTTATCCATTAAAAGAAGGAATTTTATTGGAAAATAGAAAATTTTTATCTACTTATTTTTTCTGTCAAAAGGTTGATGTAGTTATGACAGATTGTGATTCTAATATCTTATTTATATATAAAAAACTAAAATCTGAAAAAATAATCTTCTATAAGCGAAGAGTTTATAATACTTATATTTTACCATTAGGTAGTTGTGATTTTATAGAAGTTGGACAAAAGTTAAAAATAGTTTCTGATATAAAAAAGAATACTTGAGGATGTTAAGTATTCTTAATTTTTATAATCAAAGTAAAAGTCTAAAATTCTCACTTGGTCTCCTTCTTTAGCTCCTAATTCTTCTAGTTTTTGGTCAATTCCCATTCTTCTTAATTTTTTAGCAAATCTGTAAATTCCCTCTTCTGATGAAAATTTTGTCATTTTAAATATCTTTTCAATTTCTTTTCCTTTAATTACCCAAAGGTCTTCTGCCTCTTTTTCAATCGTATAAGGATCCTCTTTTACAAATTTATATAATACATGACTTTCAAACCTGTCTTCTTCAAATAGAGGTTGATCAGGAATTTCCTCTAATAAGTCTGCAAGTCGATCTAAGACTGGCTGTAATCCTTTATTTGTAGCAGCACTCACTTCAAAGATTTCTGTATCATTTGGTAATTGCTTTTTAAAAGTTTCTAAATTCTCTTTAGAAGTTTCTAAATCCATTTTATTAGCAATAATAATTTGTGGCTTTTTCAATAGTTTTTTATTAAATTCTTCTAATTCTTTGTTGATTAATTCATAATCTTCATATGGATCTCTTCCTTCTGAACTACTCATATCAATCACATGAGCGATTACTTTTGTCCTTTCGATATGCCTCAAAAACTTATCTCCTAAACCTTCTCCTTTACTAGCCCCTTCAATTAATCCTGGAAGATCTGCTATTACAAAACTTCTTCCATCACTACTTTTACTAACGCCTAAGTTAGGAGTTAATGTTGTAAAATGATAGGCTGCTATTTTGGGTTTTGATCTAGATACGCAGGAAATAATAGTACTTTTTCCAACACTAGGGAGTCCTACTAGGCCAACATCTGCTAGCATCTTAACTTCTACCTTTAAGATTTTTTCTTCCCCCTCTTCTCCATTTTCTGAAAAGTCAGGAGCAGTATTCGTTTGGGTTTTAAAGGCTGTATTTCCTCTACCACCACGGCCACCTTTTGCTACTACTACAGAATCATTTTTAGTTTTTAAATCTCCAATAATTAAATTGGTATCCATATCTGTTATGACAGTTCCTAGTGGTACCTTTACAATCAAAGGGGCTGCCTTTTTCCCATGTTGATTTTTTCCTTTTCCATTTTCCCCTTTAGATGCTTTTATAGTTTTTTGGTACCTTAAATCAAGTAATGTATGAAGTCCCTCATCTACTTGAAAAATAATATCTCCTCCATGGCCACCATTGCCACCATACGGTCCTCCCATAGCAATATATTTTTCACGACGAAAAGCAGTACATCCATCTCCACCGCGTCCTGCTATTACCTTTATAGTAACCTCATCTACAAACATATTATCATCCCTTATCTTTCACTTTGTATGGTGCATTTTCCTTAATAAAATTAGAGTCAATATACTGAAACAAGGCAACTGCTGCTTCTTTTCCTGAATGATTAGCATCATACCCATGGGTAAAGAAAATGGTATTCTCTTCTTCCACAATTCTCCATGACCTACCTTCATTAGTAAAATTGGGTATAGTTTCTGATATTAATTTTTTTTGTGATTGATCTATAAGACGATGATTATTAAAAATTTGAGTCATCATCTTAATATAGATTCCATACATTCTCACCTTACCAATTTCAGTAAAACTAGTACATTTTTCTAAATAATCCAGTAAAAAACCAAAATCATCTACCAAATCATCTTGATTTCCTGTTAGTAAAATGTTTTCTGTCGCAACATCTAAAAAACTTTTTTTCATAGTAACTAATGGATTTTCTCCTAATTTCATATTTTGAAACATCCTCTTTTGAATTCTAGACTCCAAACTACTATGAATCAGAGTTCCTATTTCCATTTTAATTTTCTCCTTTTTTCGAAAGTTTTACTTTTTATATTTTGCCTTACCGTGCTCATTCTTCTTAACAAATTCTTTATTAATATAATTAAATAGGGTAATCATATTTTCCTTATTATCATCACTTGGTATAAACGATATTCCATTTTCTGATTTTTCTATATTAATAGTATTTCTACGCTTATCCGAAAATAAATTAGACACGTCTAATAAAATTCTATTTTCATCCTCATTTAAGTCCTCAAAACAATTCATAAAATTAACTAAAATATCAGCATAAAATTTATCTTTAGTCTCCTCAGGACAATTACAATGACGACTATATAAATCTAATAAAAAACCCATATCATCAACTAACGGTTCTGAACAATCAGTTTTTAATACCTGACCTATTATATAATCTAAAAATCCATTAATTAGAGCTTCATTCTTCTCTTGTCCTTCATCTAGCCTTTCCCCGATTTTTCCCATTATTTCTATATTCATCCAGTATTGTGTTCCTATTCCAGACATACAAATGTCTTTTGCCATAAACATTTACACACATCCCCCTAATTAATATGAAAAAAGAGCTTACTTGCTCTATTACTCTGCTACAGGATAAACAGACGCTTGTTTCTTATCCCTTCCGACACGTTCAAATTTTACAACTCCATCAATAGTTGTATATAGGGTATCATCATTTCCACGTCTAACATTCATTCCTGGGAAAACTTTGGTTCCACGTTGACGATAAATAATACTTCCAGCTGTTATAAATTCCCCATCAGCTGCTTTAGCACCTAATCTACGACCAATTGAGTCACGACCATTTGAAGTAGAACCTTGTCCTTTATGGTGAGCAAATAATTGGATATTTAATTTTAAAAATCTCATTCGCATTTTCCTCCTTATTTAATTTCTATAAATTCTTTATAACTTTCTTGTAATTCTTTTAAAAGATGAATCATATTTCTAATTAGTGTCTGTGTTATGTGATCATTTTTTAAAATGTGTATCATCATTCCTTTTTGATCTACTTGGTAGGTTAAACTATTTACATCAAATGACAGAATGCCATTTATAGTAGTAGTTACTATACTACTCACAGAACTACATACAATATCTTTACCGAAATCAGCATACATAGCATGACCCAAAATACTAATTTTTCTATAATATTCTTTTTCTTTTTCTTTTTCTATTTTTACTTGTATCATGATTAACTAGCTATTTTTGTTATCTTTATCTTTGTATATGGTTGTCTATGTCCCTGAGTTTTACGATTAGATCTATCTTTACTTTTATACTTAAAGACTCTAATTTTTCTTTGTTTACCATTTTTGATAACTTCTCCTAAAACAGTAATACCTTCTAAATAAGGACTTCCAACTTGGTTGTCAAGCATTAATACTTGGTCAAATTTCACAACATCCCCTGGATTAGCATTTATTTTTTCTACAAAAATTTCATCATTTTCAGAAACCTTATATTGCTTTCCACCAACTTTAATTACAGCGTTCATAACATTACCTCCTTTATTTTAAACTTAAGACTCGCTCTGAAGGTACAAGAGTACTTGTTTTTACCTTTTTGATGCGGTTTGAGCATGAGGCATCAAACGTATAGATTATATCATAAGTTATTTTCTTTTGTCAAATTATCTTTTTTTATTTTTATACTATTTATTATATTTATATTTTATTAGAAAATGATTTCTTTCTATTCTTTTTTTCAAGTCTATATTTCTCCAAATCCAATATTTCACATGGTACTTTTGGTTTGGTTGATGTTTCTACTTCATATCCAATCTCCTCTAATTGTTGTTTTAAACTCTCCGTTTGTTTTTTGATATCGCAGTCTCCATCTAAATAAATTACAGGTGCCTCTTCCTTTTTATGAAAAAAATCAGCAAAATCAATAGAAGAAGCATCCGTTTTCAGTTTACTATCTAAACCTTCGGTAATTTCTATTATATTAGAGGGAAACATGACATCTGATGTTATGTATTTTAGGGCACTCATATATGCATCTAGATTAATATCCTTTCCATACACTAAGGCAAATGCTATCGCATAGCGATTTAGCTCTATCATATCATGTAAGAAAAAAGGATTTATATCTAATTTTTCATAATATTGAAATACTGTAGTGAAGAAAAGATCCCATTCCTCATTTCTTATAGTAACTTTGGGCATATTATAAATAAAATGATAGAGATCGAGATCTTCCACTAATAATTCCATTACCTCTGTTAACTTACATTCTTTAAAATCTTCTTTGGTATTTATAATATTATTTTCTATATAATCATTATTTGCAAGTTCTTCATCTAAATTGACATCTGGATTCATAAAGCAAGTATCTAAATAAATTTTCCTATTCTCTGGATTATCAATTAATTGAATATTTATAATCTCATAATCTAGTCTTTCAATTACTTCATACACGATAATATACTCCTTTTTTATTAGAATACATAAAACAAAATAAAAAATCAATCATTTTTTCTATAATTGACTCTTTATATTTTGATTTTTCTCTTTAATAATCATAAATCTACGGATTACATGGTATAGGATATACTATCTATATTTGTTGGTTAAAACTAACTGTTTTCTCAACAACTAATTTCACATTATCTTTTGTAAAAGGCTTATTTAACATATCTACTACTGGGTACTCAAATGCTTTATTAATCGAATCTTTATCATTTACTCCTGAAATGATAGATACAGGAATTTTAGAAAATAGATTATTCTCTTTAAAATACGCTAATACTTCAAATCCATTGATATCTGGCATATTAAGATCTAAGAGTAAGGCCGCGATTTGATCTTTATTAGAAGAAATGATATCAATTACTTCACGTCCATTACTAGCCATTAAAACATCATACTTCCCATTAAAAATATCATTGATAAAATTTCTTATAATACTAGAGTCATCTGCAACTAGGATTGCCTTTGTAGATAGAGAAACCTCCTCAGGGGAAATCATTTGAACCTGAGATGTAGAATCATTTTGATTATTATTAGATATATTAGTTACTGATGAAGTTCCATTTTCTTCACTTTCTATATATTCTTTTGCAATTTGATATGTTTTATTTGCTTCTGTAATGAAAGCTGAATAATTATTCATAACAGAAGTAAGGTCTCCTGCCTTACTATTCATCTCGTGCTGATAAGCTAGATCTGCTAATCTCATGAACCCTAAATATTTAGAGTCGCTTTTTAAAGAATGAACTTCAATCGCATAATTTTGCATATCAGAAGCATTCTTATACTCATCAATTCTTTTCATTCTATCGTGGTAACCATCTAAAAAGTCACTTAAGATAGAGTTATACATTTCTATATCTCCTAATAGTTCTATCCCTTTTTCTACATCTATGCCATGCATTGTTAATATTTTAATATCTTTCATTTTTATCACCTACTTTTATTCATATCAATTATAACATAAAAAACGATCAAGTTAAATATTTTATTACCAACTTACTTAGTTCTTCTTTATCAATTGGTTTAGCTAAATAATCATCAAATCCGTCTGATAAATATTTCTCTTTCATACCAGCAATCGCATTTGCAGTTAATGCTATTACTTTTATATGAAAGCCTTCTATCTCTTTTAATTTTTTTAACGTTTCAACGCCACTCATTTTTGGCATCATATCATCCATTAAAATCAAATCATAATTTTCTTTCTTCTTGATTTTATCAAGACATTCAAATCCACTTTCAACGCATTCTATTTGTGCTTTATAACTTTCAAGTAGTCTTACAGCTACTTTTAGATTGATTTTATTATCATCTACAATCATTATCCTCTTAGAAGATAAATCAATTTGTTTTGGAATCACTTTTTCCTCTTTCTTTGGTGTTACTTCTTTTTCTCTACTGATAATTCCTTGATCAATAGAAATCGTAAATTTGGAACCTTTTCCATATACACTTTGAACGACAATCGTTCCATGCATTAACTCTACTAATTTTTTAGTAATAGCAAGTCCTAAACCGGTTCCTTCTATGGTTGCGTTCTTATCTAAATCTAATCGTTCAAATTTAGAAAATAGTTTTGGAATATTTTCTTGTTTAATTCCAATACCAGAATCTTCTACTGAAATAATTAATCTACAAATATCTCCCTTTATTAAGGATGATACACGAAAATCTATAAATCCCTCTTTTGTATATTTTACAGAGTTCGTTAAAATATTTAAAATAATTTGTTTTACTCTAGTATAATCTCCATATAAGATAGCTGGAATACTATCATCATAAGTAATTCTAAAATCTAGTGGTTTATCACCCATTCTAGCTTTTGTTAATATTACTAAATTATCAAATATTTCTCTAAATTCATATTTACTATTAATAATTTCAATTTTATTTGCTTCTATTTTAGAAATATCTAAGATTCCATTTATAATTTCCAAAAGAGAATCAGAGGCCATTACAATATCTTTAACTTCCTCTTTAGCAGTATTAGGAAGTTCCTCTTCTAGTAGAGCCTGAGAAAACCCAACGATTGCATTTAGTGGAGTTCTAATCTCGTGAGACATACTAGATAAAAATTCACTCTTTGCTTGGTTTGCTTTCTCAGCCTGATTTTTAGCAATATCTAATTCATTGATTAATTTCATATCTGGATTTTCTATTGTGAAATACATTAGAAAAGTTATAAATGATTCAGTTGATGTCACTAGTAAAATGCTAGGAGTAGTGGCTTGAATAGATAAAATAAGCGGAAACATAACAATATATGCTAATAGGGGTAAACATTTTACTTTTCTAATATTCTTTATATTTTTAATTACGGATACTAGACAAATAAATATATA
>CAJUJA010000062.1:0-5931 GCA_910586635.1 uncultured Bacilli bacterium
TGGAGTTCAGACGTGTGCTCTTCCGATCTAAATCAATTATTTTCATCATCTATTCCCTTTGTATCATGTAATTCTTCTGCATTAGGATTACCTTCCAAATATGCTTTAGTTAATCTATATTTATATAATGTTTTATCCTTAATGACTAAGAAGAAACTCTTTTCACCTGGTATTGCTTCAAAGAATATAATGGATGTTCTATTATTTTCAGCCGCATCTACTAATTCTGTAAAACTACTTACTGGTATTACTCTTTCAAACTGCTCCTCACTAATATTGTCCGTGGCATTAACAATTAATCGATCATAATCTCTTAAAAACTTATGTAGTGTTAACACATAAATATTTTTTCTTCTATATTTTACTATTAAACTCATTGATATAATCAACCCAGTTAGTGCCATTAATAGTATTATGATTCCTGGAATAAAGAGAATAACATTCGTAATAATGGGTCCAGATGATGTAAATAATCCTCCCTTATTGTTAATCTTATCTGATGCAATATTAATATCAATAGTCTGTTCTGATAAGGGAATATCAATCTGTAATTTACTTTTGTGATTTAATCTTTTTTCTGCAATATCACTCTTTCCTTTTACATCAATATTCATTGTAACAACTAATTTACTACTTGCACTAATACCATAATCTTTCTTATAAGAGTTAACATAATTATTATACTCATCGTAGTCTATATCGATATCCTCATTAATAACTAGATTATTTGAATTTAATTTCTCCGTTTTTGGGCTTAGTAGATGATACGTTTTTGTATACAATACTTTGGATGAATCATTAGTATCATAAATTACTAAATCCCCTGTAATATTATAGGTATATTGATAGTCTATATTTTTTTCAGAATGTATTTCATAGTTGAACTTTGTATTAACACTACTAATTAGACTTGCAACATATTGCATACCACTATCCAAGTATTTTGTATCATAATAACTATTATTCTTTAGATATACCTTATAATCTGCATTTCCTAGTTCATGATATCCAACATTTGCTGCTTTACCGTTAAATTCAATAGAATGATTGAGTAATACACACGAAACGATGAAAAAGAATATACATGGTATAATAAGTAACTTTAATACAGCTCCTTTTTTCAGTATTTTCTTTTTATTCACTGCTTTTATTTTATAGGCCTTATCTTTACTTCTATATTGGAAACCCTTCTTATTCACATTATCCCTCCACTAACTTTCTTAACCAAACACTAGGATATCCCATCATCGGAATTTTTAATTTTGTCACTCCTACAATATCCTTATTAGTAACCGTCCAAGTATCTATTTCTTGTCCTTTCCTATCACCCTTTGTTAAAATATAACACTTTCCATTTTTCCTACTTATTTTTACAATTCTATGAGTATAAATAGTATCCTTTATTTTAAAAACCAACACCTGTCCCTCTTTCAACCTACCTGTTCTTTTCCTATATGTTTTATCAATTAAAATCATATCACCTATTTTTAAAGTAGGATCCATAGAACCACTTCCTATAACTGCCACAGTATAAGAAAATAAATTACTATAAAGAGCAATAGTAATAACCGTAAAAACAAAAATAATTCCCGTTATTACTTTTAGTGTAGTTGATTTATTTCTAAAATCTTTTATGGTAATTTTTTTAAATCTAAGATAGATAAGCATACCCACAAATATTGGTAATAATATTGATAGTATGGATTCTAGATATATTGATAAATTAGGAAATATTGGGATAACATATAAATGTATATTGGTAATTAATTGATAAAGCATACATACTCTATATCCATATTTATAGGTAAAAAATGACAACATAATATTTCTAAAAATACTTGGAAATATGATTAGTGTAATTAGTTCTATTATTTTAGACTTATCGTCAAAACTATATAAATAAATATTTAATGATATATCAACTAATATAAATAGCAAAATAGAAAAAGCAATAATTATCTTTTTCTTTTCACCTTTTTTACAAATATGATACCTACATAACTCCTGAATAATAATTAACACAATAATGGGAAATATATTTTTAATAATACTTATAATACTTAAACTATAGGAATTTCTCACATACCCAGTAAAAATACCAATTCCATACATTATAGTCAAATATGAAATTGTATCAATTATCATATTTCTAATAATATCCTTTTTATGTAATATTTTTTCTTGCTCAAAACTAGAAATGAATAAAGATATACTAAATATACATAATAAGAAAATTATTATAATATAAGGATTAGATACTTTAATACAAAATATATTTAAAAGCAGAAGAAAAATCGATAATATTTCTAATATAGTTAATCTAATTTCCGTTTTTTTCATTTATGCACCTACTTTTAATAACCCTAAAATAAAAAGTGTAATTATTAATAGATTAATATGTACAAGATTTCCCACATTATCCATAACACTTTTATATCCCATAAGCATCCAATATCTAGAGACTATGATTGACTATATACAATTATTATCGATAGATTACTAATTGCAACATCATTTTTTGGTAATTGTTCAGGAGTAACACCATTGGAATATCTCAACGTAAGTACCATTGATTTTGTTTCACCCTTATTTAACGTGTCATCCATTTCTACATCGGTTCCATCATCATACGTTAATGTATACGTAATATTACTGCATACATTATTACCATCTGCTATAGCAGTTTCTCCTGCCCCTGTACAAACTGGCGTTGGGATCGTAATACTAGATACTTTCGCATCAAATGACCCCTCATTTACAACGTCAAACTTGTAAGTAACAGTATCCCCAGGATTTGTTAATGATACGGAATAATCTCCTATTTTAGTATCCTCCTCATTGATAGTTGGTGCAGTTATTTCCCTTGCTGTACCAGTCGTTTCGACTGCTGCTAAATTAGAAAATTTAATTTTCCACGAAGAAGCAGTCACTTTAGCATTACCATTAATATTCAACTGTCTTGAAAAAGCAGCATATGCAATTCCCACAGCTGTTATTGCAGCAATAGCAGCAATAACAACAGTAAATATGATAGTATTTCTTTTTTCTTTCATAATATCCCTACTTTCCTATATTTTATATTATATCCTAAAAAACATTACTTTACAACTACAACTTTTTAAGTCCTAATATCAATACCCATGACTTATAGCATTCAATGATTTATTATGGATTGATAATAATTATTAATGACTTTCTTTAAATAGCTACACCTTAAAAAAATTAATATTTACCCATAACCTAGGACCCTTTTAAAGTTTCAAAACTTTAATCCCTAATAATATCTTTTCTTGTTTTCTCAAAATGAGAATCCTATTTCAATCACCCCATTTAACAAAATACATCTATTATTTATATAAAAGACTAGTTCAATTTATCATTCGACTTTGAATTCAATGATAAATCTGCTACCCTTCCCAATCGATATGCATAATAACCTGCAGCTGCTATCATAGTAGCATTATCTGTACAATACTTCATAGAAGGTATGGTAACATTTAAATCCAACTCTTTTTGTAGCTTTTTTACCGCTTCTCGTAACCCTGTACTTGCTGCCACCCCTCCAGCTATTATTAAGTTTTTAATATTATTTTCAATTAATGCTTTCCTTGTTTTTAATATAAGGGACTCCACGGCTACTTGCTGAAAAGATGCTGCTAAATCTTCCTTATTTATAGATTCCTTCCTCTGAACCAAGTTATGATTAAGATTAATAACTGCACTTTTTAAACCACTAAATGAAAAATTATAGGAATCGTCCCGTAAAGGAATGGGTAGCTTATAGTTTGGTTTTCCTCTAAGGGCTAATTGATCTATTTTAGGACCACCTGGATATTCTAGCCCTATTACCCTGGCTACTTTATCATAACATTCGCCAATGGCATCATCTAATGTTCCACCTAGTTTTTCAAATTTATAATGATCCTTCATTAAAATAAGCTCTGTATGTCCACCACTTACTACCAGTGCTAACAATGGAAACTCCATCTTTTTTTCTATACTATTAGCATATATATGTCCTGCAATATGATGAACTGGTATTAATGGCTTATTATAAATAAACGATAAAGTTTTAGCAGCTTCTAAACCTACCAATAAAGAGCCGATTAGACCTGGTCCATAAGTAATTGCAATTGCAGCTATTTCTTCCATAACCATATTTGCTTTTCTTAGACACTCCTCAATTACAATTGTGATATTCTTAACATGATGACGACTAGCTATTTCAGGAACAACCCCACCGTAATCTTTATGAATATCTATTTGGGAAGAAATAACAGTAGATATATCAATAGTTCCATTCTTTACAATGGAACAACTGGTTTCATCACAACTACTTTCTATTCCCAATATATATATATCTTTCATAATACCTCTCTTCACTTTCTAGTTATTATCAAAAACTTAACTATAGAAAGAACAACTATCTACTCTTCTTTCCATTAAAATACCATCGGTTCCTTGATAATATCCCTTCCTAACGGCCTTCTTTTGAAATTGAAATTTTTCATATAGATTTACTGCCTCAAAATTATCCTCTCTTACTTCTAAAGTAATATTTTTATTCACCATGTTGATTAAATAGTCCATCAATTTACTAGCAATTCCACAATTCCTATTAGCACTCTGTACCTCTAATTGGTTTATCTCAACTCTTTCATAGATTTCACTATAGTAAAGATACCCCACTATTTTATTTTCCTTTATATAACCTAACAATTTAGCAAATGGATTACTTCTAAGCTCTTTCAATATTTCATCCTTAGAAAAAAGAAATCCATCAAAACACTTTAAATCGTTTTCAGTTAAGCTGACAATCAAACTATATTCTACTTTCTTCTGCCTCAGTTAACTTTAAATATTCTGGATTAACTGAATGGGGATTATCTGGCAGTCTTTGACAAAATTTGTTTACTATCGTTCCAATATCTGGGTTATATTTACACTTTTCTCCACTTAATTCAATCTCATTATTCGTTATAAAAGTATAATTATCAAATTTATTTAAACGAGACATCAAGTCAGATAACAAAATGTACTGAGGCTTCAAAAGAACATTATCATTATTATAAATAGTAGCATATACATAACCTCTTCTAGCATCTATTACAGGGACTTTTATAGACGCAGAAACAGAAAAAGAAACAGACATAGCCTCCAAACCATTAATAGAAATAATTGGAATATTAAGGCTCCATGCATATACCTTAGCAATTGTAATTCCAATACGAACCCCAGTAAAAGAGCCCGGTCCATTTACTACTATAATCTTATCAATATCATTAGGTCTCAAACTACATTCTTCAAACATAGAGGCAATTTTAGGTAAGGCAAGTCGTGACAAATTTAACGATAAATTCTCTTTTACCTCTGAAATTAAATGTTCATCTTCAACAATACCTGTATATAGATAACTACTGGATGTATCTATATATAAGATTCTCATAAAACTGCCTCACAAATTTCCTCATATTTTTTACCATGAGGAATTAAGGTAATACTTCTAGTATCTTCATTAATTACTCTAATTTTAATATCCAATCTTTTTTCAGGCAAATAATCGATAATTGTATCACTCCATTCAATAATAGTGATACCCTTTTTTTTATAATATTCCTCAATCCCTAATTCATCTACTTTTCCATCTAGACGATAAACATCCATATGATATAATGGCAATTCACCACTAGTATACTCTTTAATAATATTAAAAGTTGGAGAAGTAATATCTTCATCAATTTCTAATGCTTTCGCAAAACCTTTAGCAAATACTGTCTTCCCACTTCCTAAATCTCCCTCTAAACATATTACCATATTAGGAAATTTTTCAGATTCAATATTTTGAGCAAGCTCTATTGTTTCATTTTCTGAATAAGTCGTAATCTTATAATTCATATTCTATCACCTTTTATAATATACCAAAAAAAAAAT
>CAJUJA010000062.1:5941-7135 GCA_910586635.1 uncultured Bacilli bacterium
ACAATATAAAATAACTATTTTTACTTTATTTTACTATTCTTATATAAACAAAAAAACTTGGCTACTTCCTATTTTTGCATACACTATCGTCGGCGTTAAGTGGCTTAACTTCTGTGTTCGGGATGGGAACAGGTGTACCCCACTTGCTATCGTAACCAAGTAAAATATAGAGAAATAATTCTCTGAAAACTAAGATATTGTGTTCATCAAATTAATTAAATAGGATTAAATCCTCGATCTATTAGTACTGGTCAACTCAACATGTCACCATGCTTCCATCTCCAGCCTATCAACCTCGTAGTCTTCAAGGGATCTTACTTATAAAAATGGGAAAACTCATCTCAAAGGAGGCTTCCCGCTTAGATGCTTTCAGCGGTTATCCTTTCCATACATAGCTACTCTGCACTGCAACTGGCGTTACAACAGATACACCAGAGGTATGTCCATCCCGGTCCTCTCGTACTAAGGATAGCTCTCTTCAATTTTCCTACGCCCACATCGGATAGGGACCGAACTGTCTCACGACGTTCTGAACCCAGCTCGCGTGCCACTTTAATGGGCGAACAGCCCAACCCTTGGAAGCGACTTCACCTCCAGGATGTGACGAGCCGACATCGAGGTGCCAAACACCACCGTCTATGTGAACTATTGGGTGGTATCAGCCTGTTATCCCCAGGGTAACTTTTATCCGTTAAGCGACGACCATTCCATACTGAATCGTCTGATCACTAAGCCCTACTTTCGTATCTGCTCGACTTGTTGGTCTCGCAGTCAAGCTCCCTTATACCTTTACGCTCTATGAATGATGTCCAACCATTCTGAGGGAACCTTTGGGCGCCTCCGTTACTCTTTAGGAGGCGACCGCCCCAGTCAAACTGCCCACCAGACACTGTCCCTGAACCAGATCATGATCCGAGGTTAGAAATCCAATATACTAAGGGTGGTATTCCAAGGATGACTCATCTAAAACTGGCGTCTTAGAATCAACGTCTCCCACCTATCCTCTACATAGTATACCGAACTTCAATATCAAGCTACAGTAAAGCTCCATGGGGTCTTTCCGTCCTGATGCGGGTAACCTGCATTTTCACAGGTATTAAGATTTCACCGAGTCCACGGTCGAGACAGTGCCCAGATCATTACACCTTTCGTGCGGGTCAGAACTTACCTGACAAGGAATTTCGCTACCTTAGG
>CAJUJA010000063.1:0-5154 GCA_910586635.1 uncultured Bacilli bacterium
AATAGTTAGTTATCATAAACCTAAAATTATTTTCTTGGAAAATGTTAAAAATTTAAAGTCACATAATGGCGGTGTAACATTTAAAGTTATTTCCAATACACTTGGTAGTCTAAACTATAATATTTATCATAAGGTTCTTAATGCAAAAGACTTTAATCTTCCTCAAAATAGAGAAAGAATAACCATTGTATGCATAAGAAAAGATATAGATAATGGTAATTATAAATTTCCTACACCATCTAAAGAAATTATAACTATTAATGATATAAAGGAAGATGATTCAGTAACTGAAAAATACATATTAAATCGAAATGATATTTATATTGATGAAGAAAAATTAGATGAAGCAATAAAAAATGGCAAAGTTCGAAAGCCTGTTCAGATTGGAGTAATTGGTAAGGGTGGACAAGGTAATAGAATTTATCATGAAAATGGTATTGGGATAACCTTAGCTGCTTCAAGTGGTGGTGCCGCTTCAAAGACAGGTGCTTATTATATAAATGGTAAAGTAAGAAAATTAAGTCCACGAGAGGCAGCAAGATTGCAAGGATTTCCGGAAAAATTTAAAATAATTGATAATGATAACCAAGCATTAAAACAATTTGGTAATAGTGTTCCAATAAATTTATTAAAAGAGGTTTTTAAGGGGTTAGAAGATATTTAGGGAGGATTAGGATGCAAAAATGGAAAGATTTTGAAAGCAAAATGACAAAATATCTTCAACAAATGCTAAGAGATTATGATGTTCTTATTAAACAATGTGGAAGAGCAGATAGTACTATTCCGGATATTGAAATAACTATTAATTCTAATAGTAAAAAATTCTATGTAGAAGCTAAAATGCCTGTGTCTCAAACATCACAATTTGTTGTAGAGATAAAAGATAATAAATTCGTATATGGAAGTAAAAATAAATTTAAAGCAAATCAATGTTCAGATGAGATTATAAACATTTTAAATAAAGATTTTAAACTATATAGTAAAGTTGCCCAAAACGGCATAATAGTTCCTGTTCCGGAAACTATTGCATTTGGTTGGATTGTTTCAAATATGAGAAATAAAAATGTTGCTTTTGTTATATCAGTTGATAATGATGGAAATAAAAAGGTATTTTCACTTGATCAATTTAATCAGTTCTTTAATATTAAAACTATTTTTAGAAGAAAGAAAAGTGGTAGTCAAAATTTACCAAAAATATATTATGGGGATTTTAAAGAATGTTTAGATTTAAAATTTTCAAAATATAAATATAATCTTAATACAAATGGGAAAAAACTATTTTTAGATTTACCATTGGAGCTTAATAAGAATGAGTGTTATATTGATAGTAATATTTTACCCGAGGGAAAAAGATATTTTTTATCTAACAAGAGCAATGGTAAATATGAAGTGAAAATAACTTCAGCAACTAATAATCCAAATATTATATTTGAATTATCTCTAAAGGAAAGTGTTGACTTTGATATGTTTAGTATTCAATGTTTAATTGAGTATATAAACAATAATATGTAATTTTAAAATGACTACAATGTATAGTCGTTTTCGTTTGTATTATTATTGACATAAATTCTTTTGTTAAAATATTCTTCTGATTGTTCTTCCTTTCAATTTTATGATTTTTTATATATCAATGTCCGAAAAGTTCGAATAGACTCGTCAATGGTGCGGTAACGATATACGTATGCGAAAAATTATACTCCGTAGATTGATTAAATCAACTGAATAAATAAATTATATATGAATTATTTTTAAAAATGAATATTGTAAAGTAAAAAAAGAGACGGGTATGTTGTTGACATACACATCTCCTTTTGTTACAATATAATTATGGAGTGAATGATATGAAAAATGGTATTAAAAGGTTTTCGGTAAGACTTAAAAATGATGAATTGATAACATTTGTGAATAAGCAAAGCAATTTAAATGATACAATAACATATCTGCTAGAGAAAGAAATAGCAGAAAATGGCATAAGAGATTTACAAAATATTATTCCTGCTAAAAGAGATAAAAGTTATTTTAAAAAAAATAAGGAGGTACCAATAAATGAGTGAGGAATTATTACAAAGAGATTTAATTGATAATCCTGAAAAAATAGGAAACTGGAATTTTTATAATATTGGTGCTACAACTATAAAAAATTTAAAGCAAAGTAAGATTATAAATGATTTTGATTACGAAAGTATTGATAAAAGAAAACCGGATGGTCTAATAGTCTATAATAAAAATGTCTTAGTAACAATTGAAAATAAGAAACCAACTGAATTTAATACCGAAGAAAAAAAGAATAAAGCTATAAAACAAACTGTTGATGTAGCAAAAATATTAAAATCTAAATTAGCAATTATTACAGATACAACTGAGACAATTTGGGTTAATGCTTTTACTGGAGATCGAATAATTGATGAATATGGAAAAGAATTAAATATGATTTTTAATTATAAGGATCCGGAATTACCAAAACTTATTGAAAAAATATTGGATTCAATAGATGAAACCAATTCACAATTAAATGTACCATCTTTAAAAAATCCAACTCCTTTAGCAAAACAAATATGGCAAGATATTTGGACTGTTAGTGGTGCTACCCCCGAAAATTGTTTATATACATTTGTTGAGATCTTTATTTTTAAGTATCTTTCAGATTTAGAAATATTAAAGGGTAATTGCAATTTTTATTCTTTATTAAATATGTATAAAAATAATACTGATAATGATGTGTTAGAATATTATGCAAAAATAGTTAGACCAAGAATTAAAGAATTATTTCCAATAAATTTAAAAGATAATACGACAATTATAAATGGAACTATATTTGTAAGTAAGGATGACAAAGCGATAGAAGGATATAGTGGTGTTTTTAAGAAAATTTTGAATAGATTTAATGATTATGGTCGACTAGAAAAAATTGATTATGATTTTAAAAGCAAGTTGTTTGAAAGCTTCTTGAAAGAGAGTATAAGTAAAAAGAATTGGGGACAGTTTTTTACTCCATTAAAGGTAGTAAAACCAATGGTAAAAATGGCAGATATTCATACTGATATGAAAATATGTGATCCGGCTTGTGGAGTTGGAAAATTCTTGCTGGAAGCAGTTTTACCACATTTAAAGGATTATTATACAGTTGATAATGGTAATTTAAATGAAAAAATAACTCTTCATGGGTTTGATAAAGGATTTGATAAGGAGGAACAAAGGACAATAATATTGGCAAAAGCAAATATGCTAATATATTTTTCAGACTTAATCAAAGAACACAGCGAAATAACAACACAATTTGCCAAATTGTTTAATGAAACTTTTGAACTAAAAACAAACTCAATTTTAGGAACACTACGCGATCCAATTGAAAACGAATATGACCTAATTTTAACAAATCCTCCATATGTTACAAGTGGAAGCAGTAATTTAAAAGATGAAATTAAGAAAGATACAGATTTAGAAAAATATTATAAGGTTAATGCTCTTGGAGTAGAAGGATTATTTATGGAATGGATTATTAAAGCATTAAAACCAGGTGGCAAAGCATTTATAGTTATTCCAGATGGTATTCTTAATAGAAAAAATGATACTGATTTGAGAAAGTATATTATAAAATCATGCTATATTGATGCCTTGATTTCATTACCAATTAATACTTTTTTTACAACTAATAAAAAAACATATATATTAGCCCTAACAAAGAAGTTTAATACTAATAATGAACAGACTTTTCCAGTTTTTTCATATTTAGTAAGCGATATCGGAGAAACTTTGGATATGTATAGGTTCGACACAGGAGAAAACCAACTTGAAGAAGCAGTTGAATTGTTCAATATATATAGAAGTTCCAAAGAACGTTTTAAAACAGATGATAAAAGATGTAAATTGTTCTCTGTTGGTAAATTTAATACTGATATTGAAGACAATTGGATAATTGATAGATGGTGGACAGACGATGAAAAAGTTGATTTAGGGATTTTAGAGAAAAGGAGTACAATTACACCATCAGAATTTTCAGAATATATTGGAGAAATATCAAATGATTTATTAGAATATAAATTACTGTTTGAAAGTTTATCGGAAAAAAAAAAGATTAATGTAGAATTTAAAGAATATAAATTATGTGAATTGTTTGATTTTGATAAAGGAAAATCAAAATATACAAAAAAGTATGGCTATGAGCACAAAGGAGAATATCCAGTATATTCTGCATCAAACCTTGCACCATTAACATATATTAATTCTTTTGATTTTGATGGAAAATATCTCACTTGGGCAACCAATGGCTTTGCGGGATATATGAAAGTACTAGATAGTAAATTTTCTATAAATGGTGATAGAGGAATAATGATCCCTAAAATTGCTAACATTAATATCGATTACATTAGATACATATTACAACCTAAATTAAGAAAACTAGCAAAAGGTAGAAAAGGTGAAAAAGGGGAAGATGAATTCACAAAGTTATATATATCTATGATAGATAAATTATCAATTACTATGCCATTGGTTTCTGGTACTGATATTTTCTCAATTGAATATCAAAACGATTTTGTAGAAAAGAAAAATAAGGAAAACGAATTTTTAGATGATATTATACAAAAACAAAGGGAAATAAAAGAATTAAATATTGAAGAGATATGTTTTGAAAATAGTACAAAAATCAAAATAAAAGATTTGTTTCAAATAAAAAAAGGGAAAAGTATTTATACGAATAAATATTTTCATGAAAACAAAGGCAAATATCCGGTATATTCTTCACAAACTTATAATAATGGAGAAATTGCAAAAATTAATTCGTATGATTATGATGATAAATGTTTAACATGGACTACTGATGGAATATATGCTGGTACTATATTTTTAAGAAATAGTAAATTTAGTATGACAACACATTGTGGAGCATTGTTGTTAAAAAATGAATATAAAGAAGATATACTTTTAGAATATTTATATGCATATTTGTATGGTAGGCTAAAAAAATATGCAAAAGGTGAACAAAATAAAAGAGTAACTGTTGATATTATTAAAAATATTGAAATAGAAATTCCAATTGATATCAATGGAAATTATGATAAGGAGCAACAGCTTTACTTTTCGCAAATGTTTGAACAATTTCAACAATCAAAACAAGACATAATAAGTAGATTAGATTTAGTTTCAAATCAAACT
>CAJUJA010000063.1:5164-6795 GCA_910586635.1 uncultured Bacilli bacterium
AAACTATAGATTGGATATAAAAAAGACAATTTAAGTCACATAGACTTACAATTGTCTTTTTCTTTTTGTTCTCCTAAAGAAAGTCCATCTCGTGTCTGATCCTCTGTTGAAACTATTACGGAACCACATATACCATATTATTTTAAAACATTAGATATAACAAATTTTGATTACAAAGTAAATATCAATATCACTATTGGAACATAGTTAGAACAGGAAAAAGTCCATATTGTTAGCTGTTACATTATCATTAGGGCTTTAAAAATAGCATGTTTCAAATTGAATAAATAATTGTTGAATAAAGAAACTACTGATTTTATCAATTTCAGTAGTTTTTACATTTTATAAAATAGTTATTTTAAAATGTATTTTTTTACATATGGCTTTCCACCAATTATAATAGGACAGCTATCATTATCAATACTTGCTATTTGTTCTAACGGATCTAAAGCAACTAGATTTGTATAGGCTTTTAATCTTCTTATATTTTCATTTTCTGATCCCTGCATTAAAACATAATTAGCATTTTCAATTTCAACAGAGGCAGAGGTTGCATCTTTTAATTGTATTTCAGAATTAGGTCTAGTTGGATCTTCGTAATAAAAATGACCTTGTGGATATTGTTCAACTTCTATCTTTTTAATATCCCCATCTGTAATTAACTGCCAACTATATTCGTCATTGTGATACTTACCAATACATAAATGATAGAAATGGTTAGGATTATCCCCATAAATATTAAATGGTTTTTTTGAATAATATTCTGCCTTATATCGGATACCAAATTCCTGAGCCATTTGGTAAATTCGTTTGATTCCATCTTCTGTTAAATATCGTCTATAAAAAGATAAATTCAAATCTTCCCCTTTTGTTAATATTAAACTTTCTGGGTGCATCGAATCCCATATCACACTTCCACCAAAAGTTTTGTAATGATCAAGCCCATTTTCAATATTTAACATTCTATCACTAGCACCTTTTTCTTGAAAAGGTACAATATCCTGAAATAACTCTTTATATTCTTCTTTTAAATAGTAATAATATAATTTCTTTTTTAATTCTGTTTCATTTAGTCTAACAATTCCATTTTTGCGAAGTAATGGAATAAGCATACTTACAAAATCATTTTCTGTAAATATTCTAGGTGATTTTTCTAGTCTGTACATATATTTTCCTCCTCTTATAAATTATAACATTAAATCACTTGATTTTAGTAATACACTAACCAAAATTAAAAAAATCGCTCGCAATCCCTTATAAATAAGGAGAAAAATAAAATTTCAAAAAATTTGTTTTTTACAACATTTTTAAAATCAAAAATTTTATAGATTCAAGAGTAATAATTTCTAAACTATCTTTCAAATATAAATTATTATCATTTGGATAAGATAATACTATTATACAAGATGAATCATTACTAATAATAACTTTGTGTGGTTCATTGATTGAAAGGTTAGTTTTATCAAAATGAATATTTTTCCCATTTACAAATTCAATATGTAGTTTTGATATTTTAGGTATCTTCATAAGTTTTTCTTTAACACATAATGGAAATTCTAAAGGTTCTATGGTTATTTTCATTTGAGAAACCTCCTTTCAAACATGAAAAAATCCCATATCAACGAGTGATA
>CAJUJA010000064.1 GCA_910586635.1 uncultured Bacilli bacterium
CCTAGGACCCCTTGATTAACAGTCAAGTGCTCTAACCAACTGAGCTATTGAGGCAAAATAATCACCAATAAGATGATTATTTATTCAAATAGTTTGAAATCTCTTCTTCACCAACAATATATTCTTCTATACTATGATTAGAAAATTTAATTAGAGTTGTATCATTGATTTTTAATTCATTCGCATTTGTAGCATTTTCATTTGCTTCATTACTAAGGCAACATTTATTCATTGCATTCCCTAAATCTACATAATAGATAGGAATCTTTTCTTCCTTTGCCTCATAATCACTAATCATTGTTCCATATGTACTTTTCTTATCAAGATCTACATTATAAAATAATACCAGATATTCATTATCCTTTTTCTGAAACGTAGTTCCTACTAAAATTTCATCATATTGAATAAAAGTTTTCTCTTTCTTTTTTTGATACATGGAATCTTGTGAATGATTTAGGATTAACATTGTAATCAAATACATAAACCCAAAAATAATTAATACGATCACTAAACATTTTATAATTTTAGTTTCCTCTTTTGCAAAAATACTCTTAGTTGTATCTATTTTTTTATTCTTCCTCTTTTTTTCTGTCTTATTCTTCTTTTCTTTATTTTTTGCCATGATATCACCAAATAAATTATATCACAGTTACTTTTAAAAATAAATATTTATTATTTCATTGTTGGTAAGACATTAATAGATTGAGCAATTTCTAATAGTTCCTCTTGATTTAGAACATCACTAACTAAATAGTATTCAATTCCTCCACTAGTCCAACTAAGAGAATTATCTGTCATTGCACCTACTGTATCCATTAACATATAAGGCTCCCCATAGGTTGGGATAATCGTCATTTCTTCTTCTATTCCAGCTGTTTCCTCTACTAACAAGAATGGCTTATCTCCATCAAACGTCATAATTATACGATTTCCATTTGTTTTATCTACCTTTTCTTCACTTACTAATTTAGTTCCTGTAGGTAACGCTAATGGATAAATGGTATCTTCCAAAATACTAGTTTCTTTTACCTTTTCACTAGTTTTTACTGTCTTTAGTGCCTCTTTCACCTGAAAACTGCTCTTTTTGAAGGTTGGAGAATAATCAATATCTTTTACTTTTAAAGACATTAAGGATACTCCATCTTCATTGTAAACTTTTACTCTTTTTAATTTCAATTTTTTATCAAGATAAATATCCTGTTTTACCAATTTCTTGTTATTTGGATAATTCACTTTAACGCTAACTATATATTCATCTTTTTCTTCTTTGAAACTTCTATCTTTATCATTTTTCATATCACTTATGATAGATTGTAACAAATATATTTGGGAATTATTGTTAGGCCAATCACTTTGAAATTTAAAACTTTTATTCAAAGATGGTGTCAAGACATATACTCCATCATTGTTTTTCAATATAATTTGTTCATAATTATTAGATGTATTAGTTAGGCTTACTTTATATAAATCATCTTTTTTATACGACACATCTACATCATAATTATATACCTCCTCATTATTTAAAATTTCTAAGCTTCCCTCTAACCTATACCCTGATAATTTATTTACCTTTTTCTCTAAATCTTTGATTATATCATCTTCTGTATACTTCCCACACCCTGTTGATAGCAAAATTAGTAATGTTAAAGTAAAAAGAAAAATTTTTTTCATTTATTCACCCCATATTTTCAGTTTCATTTAATTATATGGAGGAATCTTCTTTTTATTACAAAAGAAAAGAAATAATATTTTTACTATTCCTATCCAATGTGGTTTTCCTTATCTAACCGATTCAAGAATTGCTGTAACCTGTCTGGTTTTAGGCTAAGCCCTCCTAATAAATATCCATCCAGTAAGCTTGATTTCAAATTATATATGTTATTCTCATTCACACTACCACCATATATAATACTATGATGTGGAAATTTTTCTTTTATTAAAGAAACAACTTTTTCTACTTCCTCTATAGTAGGAACTTCTCCTGTTCCTATTGCCCAAACTGGTTCATATGCGATGATTACTTGCTCATTTTTTTCTATTGATTTCAATATTTGTAGTTGATTTTCTACTATTCTCATACCCTCTTGTTTTTTCGTCTGTCCAATACACAAAATTGGAGTAATCCCATAACTTAATAAGGTTTCTATTTTATTTTTTAAATCTCTTTCGGTCTCACCAAAGTATAAGCGTCTTTCACTATGACCTACTAAAGCATAAGAAACTCCTAATGATTTTAATTGAGAAGCCGATGTTTCTCCAGTATAGGCACCCTCTTCATAAGGGCTTACATTTTGTACTCCTAATGAAAAGTTTTTTAAAGAGAAATCCTCTAAATAAATATTGCTTGGACAAAGGACTAATATATGATTTGATGTAATCTTTTCTAATTGTTTCTGATAATTAAAAAATTGCTCTCGGTTGAGGTTACATTTATTATTTAGTACTACTATCATCTGTCTTCTCCTTTTATTTTTTTACTAATTCTTGATAAAAGTCCAAATCGATATTTATTTTTATTTTCTATAGCATGTCTATAAACTACTAAAACATTTTCTGCAAATTGGGTTGACGAAAAATGTTCTGCTTGAATTCTAGCTTGACTACTTATCCGCTCTCTTTCAGACTTTTTCTTAGCTAGCATCATTATAATATCCTGATATTCTTCTTCTGTATTAAAAATAAATCCATTTAGTTTATTAGTAATCGCTGTTAAGAATGCCTCATCATTAATACATACAGGAGTTACTCCAGCTGCCATAGTTTCAATAATTGTTAATCCCTGTGTTTCCGTTTTTGATGCAGTTGCAAAAATATGAGCAAGCTGATAATAGTTAGGTATTTCCTCCCAAGCAACCTTTCCAGTGAAAATTACATTTTGAGTAAGTCCAAATGTTTCACACATTTTCTCAAACTTCTCTTTATCTGGACCATCGCCTACAATCAAAAGTTTTAAATGTGGTATTTTTTTATTTAATTTCTTTTGTACATTTAGTAAAAAATCAACATTTTTTTCTTCTCCTAATCTTCCTACAAAAATAATAACGATATCTTTTTTTGTTATATTTAAACTTTTTCTTAGTTTTTCTACTTTCCTTTTATCGATATTTTCCTTAAAAAATCTTTCCACTTCCATTCCAGTTGGAACAATATGAATATTTCTCTCAAATTTATACTTTTCTTTAAACAATTTATAAGTTTTATTGGTTGGTACAATTAATTCGGATGCTGTTTTATCACAATAAAATTTTGTTAAATATTCTAAGATCTTTTTACTTGATCTATCAAAGTAACCGTGCGTAATATAATGAATATAATCCTCATACATAGTATGATAAGTATGTACTAAAGGAATATTAAATTGCTTTGCAAAGAGCCTAGCAAAAAGTCCTATAGCAAATTCTGTTTGAGAATGTATCACATCTAATTTCCAACTTTTAATTTTATTTACTGCTTGAATTGGATAAATACTAGTTAATCTTGAATTATATATTCCTGTGGGAATTCCTGGAATACGTAGGACATGTTCTTTTTCATCATAAGTATAGTGATAGGATTCTAAATTGGCTGTTACTACATAAACCTCATGTCCTTTTTTTTCCAATGCTGTTTTTAATGCCACCTCACTTGTTACTAGTCCGCTAATATAGGGAGTATATGTTTCTGTAAAAATTCCGATTCTCATACTCGCTTCATCCCTGATATAACCATCTTTTCCCTATCTTTAATATAAGGAATTATCCCATGGTCATTTCCTAAAGATTCATATCCTAGTGATTCTAATGTCTTATCTTGATGATTGGAAAAAATAACAAGGGTTTCAGCATTTAACTGTCCAAAAGAATACTCTGTTGTTTTTTCAATAAAACTTCGATTTTTTTCATTATCTCCATCTTTCAAATTCATAATAGTAAGTTCTATTAGCCTATTATCCCTGGTTCCATGAATCATCGCTAAATTCTGGACTTTTTGTCCTGCTATGGATATTGCCATCTCATAAATCATATTGCTGTTTTCTTTTTCATTTTGTTGCTCTATTTTTTTAAGAAATGATATAATTTCCAACTCTTTTCCCACCACATTGGAAAACTCCTTAATAGGAGTAATATGCTCTTGATTGTCTGGCTTTACTATCATTAAATTCATTACTTCACCTACTTTATTATTTCTAAACCTGGTAGTTTTTTTCCTTCTAAATATTCTAAAGTCGCCCCTCCTCCAGTTGATGCATGATATACTTTATCCCTCAATTTTATACTAGAGGCTGCTGCTACAATATCACCACCACCTAAGATTGTTCTAATATTGTGATCTACTAAAAACTTCATAATCTTTTTAGTCCCATTTTTATATTTTTGAAATTCATACACCCCTAGTGGTCCATTCCATAAAACTGTTTTAGCATCTTTTAAATATCTTTGATATATCTCGATTGTTCTTTCTCCAATATCTAAACCCATTTCATTTTCTGAGATTTCTGTAATATCTTTTATTTTATTTAAGGAATCATTGCTATATTCTGTTGTTACATTAACATCAACAGGTAGTAAAATTTTAGTTGGGTATTTTTTTAGTATTTTAGTGCAAAAGTCAATGCTATCATAATCCACAATGGAAGACCCTATATTATATCCTTCGCTTTGTAGGAAGGTAAATGCCATTCCCCCTCCTATTAGAATATAATCCGCCTTTGTTACCAATTTTTCTATTACACCTATTTTATCATTTACTTTTGACCCTCCTAATATTACAACAAATGGACTTTCTGGACGATTTAGGGATGATAAAGCATTTAATTCTTTTTCTACTAGAAACCCTGTTGCACTTTCTATATGAGAAGCAATCCCTACATTAGAAGCATGAGATCGATGAATGGTTCCAAAAGCATCATTAATAAAGAAATCTCCCAATGAGGCCCAATATTTACCTAACTCCTCATCGTTAGTGCTTTCTTTTTTCCCATCTAAGTCCTCATACCTCGTATTTTGAACTAATATAATTTCTCCTTTTTGTAACTCTTCAATTGCTTTTTCTAATGTTTTTCCTCTAGTCTCATCTATAAAAGTAACTTTTCTATCTAATAATTTACTAAGTCTTTTGGAAACTGGTAACAAAGTATTCTTTTTTAAATCTTCCTCTTCCTTAATTCTTCCTAGGTGTGACAATAGAATAATTTTTGCTTGTTGGTCCATGCAATAACGAATTGTTTTTAAACTTCCCTTTATTCTAGTATCATCTATAATCTTACCATTTTTTATTGGTACATTAAAATCACAACGAATTAAAACTTTTTTTCCTTTCATATTTAAATCTTCAATTTGTCTCATTCTTCATTACCTCACCTTTTCTTTTTTATATTGTATCTGTATTATGCTTTCTATTCTCAAATGTTAGCGAATTTATAAAATTATTATATCCTTTTGAACATAATTTATTATCATCTTTTGAAATTGTATATTGTACTTGATAAATCTTTTCGTTATGGATCGCTACATAGTAATAAGTTGTTTTATCATTTGATACGACCTCCACACATTTCCAGACCTTTCCATTAACATTTTTGGATTGAATCTCACTCACCTGATCTCCCAAATTGGTAGAAACTCTAGCCCTTAAATATTCCTCTTCTGTTTGATTCGAATAATTTTTATAATTCATAATATTGATATAGCAAGAATCTGAGGTGTCATAATAACTAAAGGTTTGATAGGCATTATTATTATATCCGCCCGATTCAAAAATTTTTGGTACTGTATAGTTTAATTCACTGGAGTTATTATTTTTTATCCATTTATTTTCTTTCATTTCATTACTGACAGCATCAATAACCAATCCAATTAAAGTAAATGTAATGATTATCGTTATAAAAATGATTGATAAAATAACTGCCAAAACACTAACCCCACCCTTTTTTCTACATTGTTCTAATATCTCTTGATTCGACTTATCAGAATTTTTCTGTTTAATCCTATCTACTCTTTTCTCAACTATTCTTAAATATAACTTATTAAAATTAAATGCCATGATTATACTAAGTATAATAGGAATAAAAACAAAGTAGCTATCATCATATATAAACGAACCAACATTAATTCCTATGATCATGATAATCCACAAAAAAGCATATAGCCACATTTTTCTATAAAATAAATAATAGGTTCCAAGAAAGAACATCGGAATAGAGAACTTCCCATTTTTTATGCTATCATAGTTATTTCCCACATATGCCTTTCTAAAATCTTCTTCACTAATGTAGCTACTTCCATAATTATAGTTATAAGGAGACTTATTCAGATTTAAACTAGCACCACAACCTTTACAGAAATTAGCATGTTCTTCTATTTTATTACCACACTTTGAACAATACATAATTTTCCTCCATTCTATATTTTATTTTATCATATTTCTGATTAAAATATAATCCATTATATACTTTTTCTTTCTATTTCATAGGTTACTATTATATTTATTTTTTTTATTCATTAATATATTATATTGAAAGGAGGATTTATATTATGTACGTATATCCTGCTTGTTGTTCTAATAATAACAACGACAATTATGGCTCTGGTTGGATTTGGGCTATTATTATTGTAGTAATCATTATATTCTTCTTATTCTCAGGAAGTGGATTCAGAGGGAACTCTAATAATTGCTAACAAAACCAGATTAAAAAAATTGGAATTTTCCAATTTTTTTCTTTATTCAAATCTCAACCGCACCATTTTATTTATAATTTAATTCTATAT
>CAJUJA010000065.1:0-3791 GCA_910586635.1 uncultured Bacilli bacterium
ATTAATATTAATATTTTTTCTGATTTGTTTTTTTGGTATCACATCATTGACAACTACACAAAAAGGTTCGTTGACTAGCTTTTCTATTACCAATCACCTACTTCTCATAATCATTCTAGGAATAGATCTTCGATTATACAAACAGCCTTCATATTAAAAATATAAACCACGACAATATTGATATTTTAATCAATTAATTCAAAAATAAAGACTTCAGATAAACTCCTATTTACTATATTAATTTATCCAATATACTCTCCCCAATTTCAGGACGTTCCAAATCAAAATTATGAGCGATGGTTGCTCCAATATCTGCAATACTATCTAAAACAGGTAATCTTTTAGGTTCCTTAAATCCCCTACTATAGAAAATAACAGGTACATTTTCACGTGTATGATCACAGCCAGAAAAGGTAGGATCATTTCCATGATCTGCTGTAATAATTAATAAATCGTCTATTTCTAGTTTATTTAGCATCATAGGAATTTCTACATCTAACTCTTCAATTGCTTTAGCATATCCATCAACATTTCTAGCATGACCATATAGACCATCAAAATCTGCTAAATTTGTCATACAAATCCCCGTAAAATTTTTATCCATAATATCTGAGAACTTACTTATAGCCTCTAAATTATTAGTAGCCTTAATACTCTTATTAATACCAGAACCATCAAAAATATCATTAATTTTGCCTAGAGCAATTACATTATAATTATGCTCATTCAAACTATCTAAAATTGTCTTTTTAGGAGGTTTTACAGCATAATCTTTTCTCCCGCTATTTGAAAAGCGATATGCTCCATTATTTCCTATAAACGGCCTTGCAATGACTCTACCCACTCTCCAGTCTTCTCTTAAAGTAATTTCTCTTATTTTTTCACAATACTTATATAGAGTAGATACAGGTATTACATCTTCATGTGCAGCTACCTGTAAATCAGAATCTGCTGAAGTATATACAATCAAAGACCCGTAGTTTAATTGCCTTTCTCCCAATTCTTTTATAATTTCGTCATTATTACAACATTTATTGCCAATCACTCGTCTACCAGTAACTTGTTCAATTCCATCTAATAACTCCGGTGGAAATCCATTATTAAAGGTCTTAAACTCAATATGATTTATAATTCCCATCATCTCATAATGACCATTCAAAGTATCTTTTCCTGCATTATTTGGTTTTGCTATAGTATAATATGCTTCTACTTCGTTATTTTCATTCATATTAATGGTATCTAAAAATCCAATTTTCTTTAAATTTGGTACAAACAAATCACAAGTTTCTTTAATATGACCTAATGTGTTAGCTCCCACATCATTATATTTAGATGCATCATCTGCCTCTCCTACTCCTAAAGAATCTAATACCATTAAAAATATTCTTTTAAATTTCATAAATTTATCTATCTCCTTAATTAATCTTTATGCTCACGAGGATGATATTTTTTATAGTCCTGACTAACTTTATCATCACTAACATGAGTATATATCTTAGTTGTTGCTATATCAGAGTGACCAAGTAACTCCTGAATACTCCTTAAGTCAGCTCCCCTCTTTAACAAATGAGTAGCAAAAGAATGACGTAACGTATGAGGGGAAGTATTTTCACTAAGGCCCTGTTTTTTAAGAATTCCTTTTAAATTTTTAAAAAAACCTTGTCTAGTCATTCTTTTTCCATGATTATTTAAAAATAAAGCATTACAAGGTACTTTCTTTAACATAGTACTTCTTTTTTCCAAATACAACTTTAGATAATAAATACTATATTCTCCTAAAGGAACTATCCGCTCTTTACTCCCCTTTCCTGTTATTCTAATCACACAATTAATAAAATCCAAATCATGAATATCTAAACTAATTAATTCGGATACTCTAAGTCCAGTACCATACATTAATTCTATCATAGCTTTATTGCGATAGTCAAATACGGTATCTAACTTAATATCTAGTAGGCGATCTACCTCTTCTATACTAATAACCTGTGGAATTTTTTTTTGCATTTTTGGTCTTGATATGCCCTCTGATACATCCACCTTAACAATTCCTGCTTTATATAAATATATATGAAAGTTCTTAATTACAGTTAAATTATGAGCAATCGTAGAAACCTTATCTTTCATGGTTGATCTTTGTTTTAAAAAATCTTCAATATTCGAGCTTAAAATATGTTGTACCTGATTAATTTGTTCATCTAACAAAAAGGTCTTATAAACTCTTAAGTCATATTGATATGATTCTTTGGTTTTATCAGATAATCCTTTTTCAAAAATACAATAGTTAATAAAATCTTCGATTGCAGTATCGATATCCATAATAACTCACCTAGTATATTATATAATAAATCTGACTTTTTTACAAAAAAATAGAAAATACTTTTATAAAACTATTTTCTATGTGAAGTGGTTGCCTCTTCCTCCCGATTTGATGTATTAGTATTACCATACATATGTATCCAATTTTGTGCTTGGGCTACTCGAGTGTTATTATCTGTAAGATTCATATCAGTAAAACCTAATTTCTTAGCTTCTAAAATAATTCCTACCTCTTTGGTTGACTTAGGAACCATATTTACCAACTCACCTCTAGTACATCCATAATCTAGTAATCTTCTTTCAATTTTACCGATACGACCTAAAATAGACAACTCATTTAATTGATTTGAATATCTATTTTTTTGTATCCTTACTTATAAAATGTGTTAACAATTTATTTAGGGGTCTAACATATAAAAAATCCACTTCATTAAATTGTTGTTGTTTTTCTCTTCTTAACCTTTCATCTGAAATTTGTTGTATTTCTTTGGGTGTTATTTCAGTAATTGATTTCTCTGTAGATAGTTCTTTTATTTCCTTTAAAAGTTGATCGATATCAAACTGTTTCAAAATATTATCTGTCATAATCTTATTTTTCCTTTCTTTCTCTTATCATATTCCCATGCTATTTGTTTCAGGCAACGTAGAACCTCCATCAATGACAATTCCTTGTCCTGTAATATAGGAAGATTCCGAGCTTGCTAAAAAGGCCGTTAATTCTCCTAATTCTTCTATAGTTCCTAGCCTTCTCATTGGTATAGCCTGTGCAATTTGTGAAATCACATCTTGTGGATGCTCAGGATTTGTTTCACAGCTCATTTTTTCTACCATAGGTGTCATAATATATCCAGGCATAATCGCATTGACTCTGATATCTTTCTCCGCCAACTCTATTGCTAATGCCTTAGTAAAGCCCAAAATAGCAGCTTTTGTTGTTGCATACGCAACCTCTCCAGAATCTGCTACCATAGGACCAGTTACACTGGATAAATTAATAATACTGCCTTGTGACGAAAGATCCTGCATAAAGGGAAGAACTGCCTTAGTTACATTCCAAGTCCCTTTAATATTAATATCGAAATGAAAATCTCTTAAATCATCATCCATATTAATAAAACTTTCTAATTTACAAACTCCTGCATTATTAACCAAAATATCAATACAAGAATATTGATTAATAATTTCCTCAATACAAGAAGCAACCATATTCTTATCTCTAATATCTATTTGATAACAAGATAAATCAGAATCTGGAAACTCATCTTTTAGTTTTTGATTAGTATCCTTTATTTCTTCTGAATAATCCAATACTATTACTTTAGCTCCATACTTTAGAAAAGTTTTAACAATTCCTAACCCATTTCCCATGGCTCCACCAGTAATAACAGCCACCTTGTTTTCTAATTTTTTCAAAAATATCATCTCCTATTATTATTATAACTTAGTTTATATAATAAATCCTCTTTTTTACTTTT
>CAJUJA010000065.1:3801-6745 GCA_910586635.1 uncultured Bacilli bacterium
TTACTTTTTTTGTTTCCTTATAACGTAAAATAGACATAATATGTTTATCTAAGTTTTGTCAAATATAAGAATATATGATATTATAAACACGACAAAAAGAACCGAGTTTCCTCAATTTTTGAAAATTTTGGTAATTCATCTATTTGTTTTCATATAAACAATCTGAAGAACATAACTTGTATATAATTTTGCATAATTTGGTTTCGCAGGCAATTATACACTTGTAATATGTTTACCTTCGGATTGTTTTTTTCTAAAAAACAAATAAACAGGATGAGGAAAATCGTGAATAAAGTTTAAAGTTAGATCACTATACATATCATCAAATATAAGATTAAATTCAGGAAATACTATTTCAATTAATTGTCTATATCTGTTTTTTAATCTTGTTTGTCCTTCGATTAAAGACCAATATTGTCTAGCTAAAGGATTAAACATAAAATATTCATCATTCTTTTGGTATAAAGTATCAATAGTACCTAAATAACATCTAGCGATTTTAAAACAATCAATTTTATCTGTTTTAGATTTATTTAAAGTATTTTTAAATTGTTTTACTAATTTGGGATTCATAGCAATTTTTTCAATACCTTTAGATCTAAAATAATTTTCAATAGGCAAATGATAAACAGAAGTTGATTCCATAATAACAGTTAAATGATCAAATTTATGAACGACATTAAATAGAACATCAAATTCCTTTTTATTATGATTAATTAAAGTAGGTTCAATAATGATATTTTTATTTTCATCAACAAAACAATAAACACTTTTACCTTTGGCAATATCAAAACTTAAAATATGTTCCATAAATTCTCCTTTCATTATATTTCGGTTATACTATACTAGAATTACCTATATTCCTACACGCGTTTCATCCGAACTCTAATATCCAATTAGTTTCTATTATCTTCAACCGAATTAATAAATAATTGTATGACAGACATTCATTTTAGCGTACTCGAAGTACCTGTTATAATCCGTCTTTACCGATGTTTGTTATCATAACAAAATAAATAAAGATTTCAAATTATTTAAATCCAAAATCTTTATGTTCAGCATTATACGTGTTATAATAAAATTGGTGATCAATATGAACAAACCATTAGCACTAAAACTAGCCCCCACTTCGATCAAAGAAGTAATTGGACAGACTCATCTAATTGGTAAAAATAAAATTTTAACAAATTTGGTGAAAAATAAACGATTATTTTCTATGATACTATATGGAAAACCAGGAATCGGAAAAACATCCATTGCTAATGCCATTGTAAATGATCTAGGAGTAAGATATCGGTTTTTAAATGCTACTATTAATAACAAAAAAGATTTTGATATTGTTATTGAAGAGGCTAAAATGTATGATGGGATCATTCTTATTATGGATGAGATTCATAGACTAAATAAAGATAAACAAGATCTACTTCTTCCTCAACTAGAAAGCGGTTTAATTACATTAATTGGAATGACCACATCCAATCCATATCACTCCATTAATCCTGCTATTAGAAGTAGATGTCAATTATTTGAATTACATGAATTAGAAGAAAAGGATATTATAAAGGGATTAAATAGAGCCATTAAACACAAAGACTTAGAAGGAATTAAGATTGAAAAAGAGGCCTTAAATCTAATTGCAACACTATCAGGAAATGATTTAAGATATAGCTACAATCTATTAGAAATAGCCTTTTACTCCACTAGCAATAAAACAATTACAAAAGAAGTCATCAAAAATATCAATAACAAACCCGTATTTTTTTCTGATAAAAATGGAGAAGGTCATTATGATGCATTATCTGCTTTTCAAAAATCAATTAGAGGTAGCGACGTAAATGCCGCTCTTCACTATTTAGCAAGATTAATTATAGAAGGAGATTTAGATTCTATTTATAGAAGAATAAGCGTAATCGCTTATGAAGATATTGGTCTAGCAAATCCAGCAATTGGTCCTAAGGTTGATGCTGCTATTCATGCTGCAGAACGAATTGGTCTTCCAGAGGCTAGAATTCCTTTAGGAACAATTGTTACAGAAATGGCATTATCTCCTAAAAGCAACACAGCTCATATTGCACTAGATGAAGCAATAAAAGACATCGAAAACGGTTCTGTTGGTACTATTCCAAAACATATTAAAACCTCCTCACCAGATTACAAATATCCTCATGATTATAAAGGTGCTTATATAAGCCAACAGTATCTTCCAGACAAAATAAGAAATAAAAAATACTACCATCCAAAAGATATCGGATATGAAAAACAAATTAAAGAAATTTATGAAAAATTAGAACAACTAAAATAATAAATCTGTAAAAAAATCCTTGTAAATAAAAAATCTTTCCATAATACAATAAAAGAAATGGAGAGATTTTTATTATGAAAGAAAAAACAATAATGAAAAAGAAATATTAAAGTTATTACAAGAAAATTATATGCACTAAAAAATATGCTTAAAGATGCCATACAGGAAATGATAAATGCAGAATTTAATTCTATGGGATATTCAAAATATGATAAGAAATTCTGTTAAATTTATATCTTATAAGAATTTAAAGGAATTTTGTAATAGCTTAAAGAAAATCTATACTTCTAAAAATGAGAAACAGGATTATAAAGAATTTCAAAAAGTAAAAGAAAAATATATTGGAGCATTTAAAACGAGGGAATAATAAAGGGATACTATTGGTCCATTCTTCCAATTTCCAGAGTCAATAGGAAAAATAATGTGTACAACTAATACTATTAAGTCCTTAAATAGACAATTAAAAAATATATGCTATGATTTAGATAACAAAAAGGAGCAAAATATTTTATTGCTTCTATCGTGGAAAGTTATCATTTACAAATTTTATGACACACTCCTTAATTTATGTATATTATTTTTTCATTTTATTATGACATTAAAATATTATTAATAGGAATCTTTACTATCAATTTTTCATAT
>CAJUJA010000066.1:0-3745 GCA_910586635.1 uncultured Bacilli bacterium
TATTAGACCTGTTATAGAAATTTCAAAAGAATATATAGAATAAAAAAACATAATTTTGCTTAAGTATGTAAAAATTTCTGTATAAATGATAACTTTCTACGATAGAAGCAATATTAATATTTTGCTTCTTTTTTATTTGCAGACTCAAAAGAATGTATGATAAAAGTCTAGGATGCATTCGTTTTTGGATTTCTTTGGATTATGAAAATAAAGTCCTTCGTTTTTTTAATATTCTAACTCATTAAATTTTTACGCAGAAAAAAACAGTCAATTTCTTTATTATACAAAGAATTTATAACTATTCTGTTTCTTTTTCATGTTTTTATCCTGCTTAATGCTCGAAAAGTTCAGGTTGCCTATCAATCTGGTGCGATGGTGATAGTTATCTACAACTTTTCGCAAAATTAAGTAATCAAGTACATATAGTACTGACTTCATATCTAAATTATAAACTATTCTTAAAAACAATTCTACGCATTTTTCTAATTTCTATTTCTGTTTTATAACCCGCACCATTTCTGTATAATGGAGTATTTACATCTTCTGACCCATGAACTTTTACTTCTTCTTTTTTGCTTTCTATATAACTGTCATAAAACTTCTTATAAACGATTGAAATGCTTTGTGAGCTTCTGACTTGTCTTTCTCTTTAGGTGAAGCAACTTGTCTAATTAGTTCCTCTCTTACTGCTTTGGCTCTTACTTTTCCCTTTACATCAATTTCAAATATTTTTAAATAATCACTCTTTTTGCATAAAAAACTTAAGCAGGGATCTAAAACATAGTCTGTCCCATCAAACTTAAAACATATCCATGAATGATAATATCCTAGTGTTCTTTCATTAAACCTTAGGTTGCCTCTCTCAATGTAATTATCATCATTTAAAAATATTATTGCCGATTCTGCTGTTTTTCATTACCATCTTTCAAGTTTTCCCACTGTCATTAATTGAAACAAAGAACCTTCATACTTACCTAATACCTCAATATGTAAATTATTTAATTTACCCATAAAATATTCTACAACTTTTGTATCAATTCTTTTAGAGCGTAATATTTTAAATTTTTCTTCTTCTGTTAATACCCTTATTGGAATAACTTTATCTAATATTGCATTAATTCCAAACACTTCTTTTTCCCCTTATTAACTCAAAAACCCTTTTGCTTTCATATCTTCATGTATTTCTTTACATACATCATTATAATTAACTTCTTGCTTTAGTATTTCAACCTCTTGTTTTAATTGTTCTAAATAAAATGGTTGAGTAGGCACCAAATAATTTTCTATATTAGGAAAAATCAATGGTAAAGAATATTTATCTTTTTCAATATCTGAATCTTGTTGAAAATCATAATATAAAAATCTAAGAGTTGTTTTTCTATCGTCAACCTTTGTAATTTTTGGATTTTCAAGTTTATAATATAAATCTTTCTCAAATACTAATCCAACAGAAGTATCATAAACTAATATTGTGCCATCTTTTAATGTTCTTTCTGCAAAACAATAATTAGCAAAATGTTCACTTTCACTTCCATTTCCATTTCTATATTCGTCTATGTATTGTGGATTTAATCTTAAACTATCAATATCTATCATCATAAAAGCCACTAATATAGATGAAAAACTATTAAAAAAAGTAATTAAAAAGGGAAATAATCTATATAAAGAATTTTATAAATAGTTATTATCATTAAACAGTTAATAAACCTATAGAAAATCTATAGGTTATTTGATATGGATTATGATTAGCCTTTATATAAACCTCCATTAATATGCATGACTTGACCTGTTACATAAGAAGAGTCATCACTTGCTAAATAAACAAATAATGGTGCTATCTCATATGGCTGACCTGCCCTTTTCATTGGAGCGTCTGCTCCTAATGTCGGAATCTTTTCCTTTTCCCAACATGCTGGTTGTAGTGGTGTCCAAAAATATCCTGGAGCAACCGCATTCACTCTAATACTTTTATCTGCAAGATTAGTAGATAAGGCTCTAGTAAAGCCAACGATAGCCCCCTTTGTTGTTACATAATCAATTAATTCTGGTTCCCCATAAAAGGCAGTTACAGAACTAACATTAATAATAATGCCTCCAGGCTTCATATATTTGAGTGCCCTTTTTGTTAGGAAAAACATAGAGTATATATTTGTTTTCATTGTATAATCAAATTGTTCATCAGAAATATCTAATAAGCTTTTTTGTTGATACTGTACCCCTGCGTTATTTACTAAAATATCAATTTTACCATAACATTGCATCGTCTGGTTTACAATGTAGTCACAAAACTCTTTGCTTCTTACATCCCCAGATAAAAGAAGACAACTTCCTCCTAATCGTTCAATATACTGCTTGGTCTCGTTAGCATCTTGGTGTTCATTGTAATAAACAATTACTACTTTAGCCCCCTCTTTAGCGTAACATACGGCTATGGCTCTCCCAAGTCCAGAGTCTCCTCCTGTAATAATAGCCACTTTATCACGTAATTTTCCTGATGCCTTATAATTTGGATTATCAAAAATTGGTCTTGGATGCATTAAATACTCCATACCCGGCTGAACATCTTGCGATTGTGGAGGAAACTCTACCTTAAATTTAGTACATTTCAGTCCGTATCCATCTTGGTCTATTCCTTTTAATCCGTAATCGTCTTGACCATTATGATTTGAGTAATAATACCTATAATTCAAAAAATCACCTCTATATTTAAATGTATATTCAATTAAATATAAAAATGTGATTCATATCTTATTATTTCAGATAATATTATATCTATTTTTATTTTAGATTCCTAAAATTTTTACTATTTTTTCACTAGTTATACCTCATTATGACTATATCATCTTTTGTAAATAAGAAAAATCTAGACTTTTTCGTATTGAAGAGGATACCCGTAATTCAATAGAACCTAACTAACTAGCTCGCATCATAACTTAATAGTACCCTAAAGGAGGGCGTACCACAACTTTTATATATCACTACTTTGTATTCTTTTCTTTAAATTTTTTGATATCAACTCAAACGAATTAGTGATATTAGATGGTAATTTATCAAGATCAAAGAACTTTAATTGATAACTCTCAGAATCGCTTACTATTTCCCCATTGTAAATGTTGGTCTCAAAGGTAATATTAACAAAATAAACTTCACCTTTATCAGGATAAATATGGTGTTGTTCTTCTCCTGAATGTATATTGAATACTTTTAAGTTTTCTTTTTTAATTCTTCATCAAAATGTAATTCTTTTGTTTTTAATTTAATCATCTAAATCTATTCCTTTCTTTTCTTAAATGCAAAAAATCAACCTCTTTTTGAAGTTGATACTATATGTTTAAATCTAACAAAAGTTAGAATAGATTGCTCAATGGTGCCGTTGGGGAAGTTATCTACAACTTTACCAATGAAAATTGATATTAGAATCAATCACTAGATATATTATAGCATAGAATTTCCAATTTTTAATAAAATTTAACAAATATAATATGGTCAGTCTTAATTTTCAATTATTTATTTATGATAGCTGTAACTTCAATTTCAATTTTTGAACCTTTTCTAACAAATCCTCCAACTTCTACCATTGTAGAAACTGGCATAGAACTTTTAAAATATTCTGCCCTAATTGGTGATACAATTTCAAAATCGTTAATATCTTTTAAATAAATAACAGCTTTAACAACATCATCTAGAGTTGCTCCAGCTTGTTTTAAAATGTCGCTTATTTCTTGAAAAACTAATTTTGTTTGTT
>CAJUJA010000066.1:3755-6690 GCA_910586635.1 uncultured Bacilli bacterium
TGTTCTGCTACATCCTCAGTTGCAACTTCATTAAATTCTCCTTTAGGTGCCTGAACACCTGATACAAATATTAAGTATGAATCTCCTAAATCAATTTTTTTTGCTGGTGTGTAAACTCCTTTCATTACATATCCCTCTGGTTTAATATTTTCAATTTTCATTTTTCTTTCCTCCTATTATTATCTCGTAAATCTCCATTGTTTAAATAAAGTACATTTGCCATTATCATTCAACGATACTTGAAATATACCATCTATTTCTTGTTTTATATTAGTTTTAGTCATTACCCTTGTCATTTGCCAATTTATAATACAAGTTTCTTCATTATATGCTACAATTTGATATGTATATTCAATATCTTTTTGATTATCTGCAACAACATTCCATAAACTTATTACTTCATTAAAATCTTTACAAGGTTCATCTATTGGATTTTCATAATATTTTACATTTTTATCTAATGTTTGTAATGTCCTTTCCCAATCCAATTGTTTCCAAGAATCCATAAATTCCTTTATCCAAATATCATATTTTTTTAACACCTTTTATCCTCCTTTAATTATTTATATTTTTAATTCCTACTTCTGGAATCATCACATCATTTGGGGTATCTATAATAAATTGTATTAATCTACATACTTCTTTAGTATCTAATCCATTTTCCATATTTTTTTGAATATTCATTTTATTAAACATATCTGTTTTCATCATACCTGGCATTACATCAGTAACTCTTATTCCATATTTTGCAACTTCATCTTGTAATGATTTAGAGAATCCTGTCACTCCCCATTTTGTAGCATTATATACAACTCTTTCTGCTTTATGATTTATTCCTGCTTGTGAATTGATATTGATAATTAATCCATCATTATTTTTTTTCATACAAGGAATTACTGCTTTTGAACAATTAATCACACCAAGTAAATTTACATCAACTACAGAATTAATTCTGTCGCTATCATTTGAATCCAATTCTTCTTGAATCCATAGTCCTGCATTATTAATAAGAACATCAATTTTATTATATTCGTTTTCAATTTCATTAATAGTTTTTTCAACAACACTATAATTAGCTACATCACATACTTTATAAGTACAATTATTATCATTTGCTACTATTTTACATTTTTCTTCATTTGTTGCTACAATAATAACATTATTTTCATTAGAAAAATATTTTACTAGAGTTTTTCCAAGCCCATCACTTCCACCTGTAATTACGATTGTTTTTTTCATTTTTAACCTCCAATTAATTAAATGTTTTCTATATTACAAGTATATCATAAAAAGTGTAATTATCCTATATTTTTATTTCAAAATCATCCTTTCCCTTATCATCATGTTCTTTGCTAAAATTGTACTTATCTTTTAATTCATTAAATGTATCTTCTTTAATAATGCCTTTTTTATATAAGTCTTTTGATACATCAAAGTATTTTTCTCGCTCTTTTTCCTTACCAAATAGTTTATCCTTGATTAAAGACATTACTCGTAAAAAATTGTCTTTCCAAAACTCTAATTTGTTTTTTAATGAATGATTTTCTTCTTTTAATTCTTCGATTTCCTTATCTTTGTTACTGATATTCTTGGTTAAATTTTCTACTCTTAAAACAAGTGCCTCATTGTTTTCAGTTAGTGTCTTAATTTTGTCGTGATTTTCTTTAATTTCAGTATCTACATTATTAAGAGTAACAGAAAGAGTTTGAATCTTCTTGTATTCTTCATTTGTTTTACTGACTGAATCAAGAAATGATGATAATTTTTCTTTATCTTCTTGTTTTAAAACATATTTTTCTTTTGAAGTTAAAGTTGTTTTTAAATCATTTATTATCTCTTTTACTTCAATAGTATGATTATCTAATTCTAATGCTTTTTTATTGGCTATTTCTAAACTTTCCTGATTCTTTTCAAGTTGTTCTTTCATTTCCATATAGTCATCCATTTCAGTTATATGATAATCTCGATTTCTGCCTTTTTTCTTACCCTTTAATGAGTTTGTTAGATTATATTCTTTATTGAACGATTCAATACAAAGCATTCTCATTTTATCTTGAAGTTTACGAAGTGATTCTTTGGTAAACACATCACTTTTTCCAACTTGTTTTTTCATACCATTTTTACCACCAATTTTAATAGGAACACCTACAATATGAAGGTGAGGGCTTGTTTCATCATAATGAATAATAGCACTTGCTATTTTAAAGGTAGGTAATATCGTTTCTAAATCAATGACTTGTTGTTTAAATACATTTGTCATTTTTTTCTTAAAATCTATATCTTTTGTATCCCAATATTTCTTATCTCCAAGTTCTATGATTATTTCACAAGCTAGATCACTTTTAGAGTTATTACTTACATGAGTGAAATAATCTTTGATTTTTCTATTTTCTCTTGTTTGTTTTGCATTGTATTCTTCTTTTGCCTCATCAAATTCATCTTTGTATAATTTCTTCACATCATCTACTAGAGAAGAACTTCCTCTAATTATTTCAATATCATATTCTCTATCATCATATTTTCTGTAATTATGGTTATCACACTTGGTTAATCCTGCTGAATTTTGAATAGCATTGTTGCTTTTAGATGTTGTACCACTTACATTAGATTTGGCACTTATCTTACTACTATTTTTCTTATTCTTATCACTACCTAAATGAAATGAATATGCTAATTGTATAATCAATCACTCTCCTTTATTTTATATCTTTGTATTATCCTTTGACTACCTATTCCTTAATTTAAATGATATTCTCGAAATACAGGAAGAGTATCTACAAAAAACTATCCACAGTTAATTCAATAAAAATCGAATACCTTGTAACCTTATAAATTATTAATACAATTTACTAAAAGAGGGACTTATAAAAATAATAATCTTAGTCAAGAATAACCCGATTTTCATTTTTGAAACAAGTTTTGAACAGTGAAAAAA
>CAJUJA010000067.1 GCA_910586635.1 uncultured Bacilli bacterium
AAGGAACAAAGTCACCCACATTACAATGAGGACAATAAGATATTGGATATGGACCATCCATCCAACATTCTTCAACAATTTCATAGTCAACTTCTTCTTCGTAATCACAATTCATACATTTAAGAATAATCGTTTCTTTAAACAAATTATTTTCAGCATAAATTAAGGCTTCTCTTTTTTCAAAATCAGGTAATAAATCAAAGGTTTTTTCAATATCAATTTTTCTCTCAGGATAATCAATGAGTTTATTAGAAAGTTCTTCATATAAATCAAAATCATCATCATCTAAGGCTTGATCCATTTGTTCATATAAGTCATCATTATAAGCCTCTTGTTCAGGTGTAAGCTCTTTATAATTAGGATCATCCAAGTAAACATATTCGAAATCAGGAATATCTATGGCATAATCCTCTATAAAATCTAATAGTTTTTCTTCATAAGATAAATACTTTTTAATTGTGGTAAAGTTTTTAGGCATATAGGTTTCCCTCCTCATCAAAATCATCGATAGATAACTGTTTAGGACCTTTAGGAGGAGGGAAGAAGCAAAAATTATAACAAATCTCCATTCTTTTTCCACAACTACATAATAAAGGCTCATATCCATAAGTTAATTTCATTTTTTTATTCCAATTGATATTTTGTTTAATTTTCTTTAATTCACAAGTTGAATATAAAGGATGGATAGAAGAAGTATCAATTGTAGAACGTTTTGAGTAGAAACCATAGTATCTAATATTATGAAAGCCTTTATTAGGAATGTGTCTAACAAGCTTTTTCATAAATTTAAAAACAGATTCATAAACATATTGCCTACCTAATCTATTAGGGTCATCCTCATCTAATACATCATCTTCATGTGGATCATAATAATATTTTACCATATGATTAGATAAATCCAACTCTAAGATTCTAGATTCAGCAATTGCAGGATGGGAAGCATACCTAGCAATATAATTTGTTAATTGTTTAACAGATAAATGATGATCATATTTTTTATTTATTTTAGGACCGTAGGCGTAATACCCTTGAGGATACTTTTTTTCTAGCCATTTTATAAGTTTACAGAATTTAGAGTATTCGTATTCTGATTTATAATATTTAATATATTTTTTCATGGATTTATGAAGTTCAAACATAAAAGACTTTCTTAACTTTATGTAAGGGAAGTATTCATATTTATGGTATTTATTGAACTTATCAAAATAACCTTCACAAATCAGAGAGTGGATATGAGGATTCCATTTAATATCTCTACCATAAGTATGTAAGAATAACATATAGCCAAATTGTCTATTTTCTTTTTTCGCTTTTTTATTATCCCCTTGAATCAAGGATTCAAATGCGAATTCAACAGAACTAAAAAGAATATCTAATAAAGCATCTCTATCTAAAGTTTCAGCAAAATATTTTCTTAATTGTTTAGCTATAGAAAAAACAATTTGACGATGTGGCTTACTGATTACCTTTTTAGAAATAGATAAAGCTCAATCCTCATTACCACAAGCAAAAAAATCCCAATATTCTATAAATATTTTCCTAAGTGTAACTTTACCTTTTGATCCTCTAACACAGGGTAAATTATTGATTCTATTGAATTCATTTTGATAAATATGTTCTCCGTTTTTAGCAGCTTTTAATAGAAGAATTCTAAAGTATTCTGTTTGTATACATTTTGGAAGATTTTTTAAATCTAATATTGGATATATCATTTCTTTACCTCGATTATCTTTTATTATACTAGATTGTCTCTTAAAGAAAAAGAGGCCTTTGGGCCTCATAGGGTGAAAAATTTATTTTTCACTTTTGTTCCTTTTAAATATATCTATTATGTTAGTTAGAAGCTCATGAGATTCTTCAAATGAAGAACACAAATTAAATTCTCTATATAACTCTTTTAATTCATATGCCCTTTTTAATTCTACGTCAATAGATAGAAGCTTATTTAACATACCATATTTGTCATATAAATATTCATATTTAGATCCTTTTCTAGGCATGAATTTAATATTGCTTATGTCTGTTGTAAAGAAATAATGGAACTTTTTTAGTAGTCTATAGTATCCAATATCGTCCTTTTGTTTTTCCTTATAGTCGTTCATAATTCGGATTCTTATATTGTCCATAGCCTTGTTTAGATGCTTGATTACATGGAAGGAATCTACAGCTACTACACAGCTTGGAAATGCCCTTATTGCTACATCTTTATAGGTTTCCCACATATCAATAGAAACATATTTAACTCTTTTACGTTCTAATAAAGGAATTCTAGATAGATAATCTATAAGAGTTCTTTTATGCCTAGAAGATAAAACATCTAAGATGGTTTTATGAATAGGATCATAAAAAGTTAGACAATATCCAAAAGAGGATATTTTTCTAGAGTAGAATTCATCTAAAGAAAACCACTGACTAAAAGTGTGCCTAGCTAATTGAATCCGTCTATCGAAGATACGTACAATAGTAGAAATAGAAATATGGTATAAGTCAGATAATTTTTTAAAAGTCATTTTGAAATCTTTTAATTGATTTAACATAGATATTTCAGTTTCTATGTCAGCTTTATGTCCTTCAAAACAGAATGGATTATTTTCCATAAAGGTTTTATCACATTCTATACATATCATACGTCTATTGTGGAAGAAAATGCTGCATTCTACATCAATAAAGACAGAGTGTTTTAATTCTTTTATTCTATATTCTTTTAACTTACTTTTAGAGCCACAATATGGACATTTTAAATCTCTCTTGTTCAAGTAGATATGAAGTTTTATCTCATTACTCAAACTATCCTCTAAATAAGATTTTACTATATCTATATCATACCCTTTTAAATTTAGAATTTTTATGATATCATTAATCATAGATAGCTCCTTTCTTGAATTTTAGTTCGTCACTAATATTTTATCAAAGAGCTATCCTTTTTTGTAAATAAAAATAAGTGAGGCTTTAAATTATTTCTTTACCCCACGATTTGGTAAAGCTCATTTAAAACCCCACAAAAAGTTATATTACTGAAATAAAGAGGAAAAATGGATTATCTATGGCATGTGTAAAAGAAACAGATAATCCTAAAAATCCCATTCCTCATCCTACCCTTGCAATGACAGAAGCTATAACAAGTGCATTGAAATTTTATAATCTAATATAATCAATCGTTTGCCATATTTTAAATGATATGGCATTTTTAATTTATTATTAATTTTTGGTAAGCTATTTTTGAATTATGTGAAAATAAAAAAATGTCATAATTTGAAATATAATGGAATAAAAAAGTATAATATGGTATAATTAATCATGTTTGAAGATGAAAATTCAATTTATTTAATAATGAGTTATTATGGGAGAAGATTATATGCACAAAATAGAAACAACGAATATTCAAGAAAAAATTGTTATAGATAATCCTATTCCAAAATTTTTAATAATTAATAATGTGGTCTACAAACTTGATTCATGGGAAGAGTTTGTAAAGATTTTCTATTTTAACTTATCTCTAAAGTATCATCATTTATTAGATGAATTTACAAATAAGAATATTATTCTAAAAAACGAAAAAAAGATAGTAGTTGTCTCAAATTTTGAAAAGACTGGTTTTATAAAAGTTTGTAGTGACAGATACGTTAGAGTTCATTCTAGAAATTATAAAAATAATATCACAATTTTAAAATGGATTTTAAAAGATACTAAATATGATTTCAAATTATATCTTTCATCAGCAGATGATGATTTAAAGCAAATTGAATCTGAACTTAAAACAGTAATTAATAGGCAATGTAAGCGAATCAAGTCTAATATCAAAATGGGTAAGAGAGTATGCTCTTATATTAACAGGATGATTCAATCACATGAAGAAAAACTATTTTATAGAATAGAGAAAGAATTTGATAAGTGCGCATTAATTGGGGATATAGTTGTCAGTAAAGAAGAAGATGCCATTCTTAATAAGTACATGGCAGATTGTATTCAGTCCATTGTTGATGAGCGTGATTATATTCCTCATGAAAAAGTATTTGCATATGGCTTAGTTCGATTTGCATGTAAGCATTACAATAAAAATGGTAAGGGTGGTTTTTGGACATATTTTAAGGATGAATACGGAATTGATTTGATAGGAAAGGGAAACATTCAATCTAAAATTTTAGATTGGTTTAAAGATATTATTGTATCCTATAAGAAGAATAAAAAATATTATATTTCAAATGGAGGTATTTTGATTGATAATATATCGATGCATTCATTTATTGTTGATACATGTTCAAGTTCTTTCTTTGATTTTCTTTTTGATTATTGGAGAATTGATCTAAATAGGAATATTGAAAATATGTATGAGGAACCAAAACTATTTAATAATCTCATAGAAGAAATTAATAATTATCATCGTTCATCAGGAGTATATTCACATACATCTAGGGCATTACAAATTAATCCAAGTGGATGTAAAAGAAGAATTAAAAATATTTTAAAGAGAATCGATAATGCCATTTGGAATTCAAAAGAAATAGATTTGATGTTTAATAATTCCAATAGGATTAATATTCTACTGAAAGAATGGACAAAAAATCCAAAGGGATTATTTGAGCGCGAAAGGAAAATAAGAGGACCTAAAGGAGCAAAGCTTTTATCAAAACCGGTACTTCTATACGATGATAATAAAAGAGTATTTGAAATTCATTTTAGCAGACAAATCTTGGCGAATTATAAAAAATTCGATTCTCCAACTTGGATTGTAGAAATTGGAGAAAAAAAAGAATATGTGCATGTTGGTTTGCTTGATGGAAAAATTGGTGTATACACAGATGAAATTTCTTTAGAAATTAATACAACAGATATTTTTGAAGATATTATACTTAAATTAGTTTATGGAAATAAAGAGATTAAATATAGTTTTAAGAAAGAGAACTTTAAATTATTCAGGAAGGCATCTTGGGTGGATAAATATCAGTACTTTGATGTTAGATGGGATACTATTCCTTGTGGAAGTGTAATTTGTTTTTCTAAAGATGATAATATTCCTAAGGCATTATCTTCGGATTATAACTATTACAGTTATGATGGATACTTCAGAGCAGATTACGATTTCATTTTGGATGAAATAGTTATTCTTCCTAATCAAAGAGCTATAAAAGTGGGTTCTAAATTGACAGAAGGAATCAATGGTGGTAAACTAGTTAAACATGTCTATAGTTTAGAAGATAAGAAATGTTCTGTTTATTCTGAATTGCCATCAATATTATTTAAAACAGATAAGTCAAAGTTAAATGGAACTGCATTATCAATAAATGGTAAACTCAATAAAGTGATTGATTTAAAGTATTATGAATTTAAGTTGGATGATGAGTTGACAGATGTTTATGGATATTATGTTGACTTGAGTAATTGTATTAATGATAATGGGAAATATCATGTAAGTATTGATATTCCAGGATCTTTAAAGAAAATAGATTATAGTTTTGTATATATTCAAAATTTCAATTATTCCTTTAATATGAAATTACTTAAATATCAAACTGAAGGAGTTATCTTCTTTGATAAAAAGTTTAACTTCCTAGATGAACATTTAAATGATGGAGAATTATGGGATACTACAACACTACCTAGTGTAAATGCATTCAAATTTTCTTTTGAAAAAACTAAAGATGCTGATACAAGTGTTGATGGAAGATTTTTAAATTTAAAATATAAAAATTATAATGAAGTATTACCACTTTCTGTTGAAATACCAGCCATTTTATGGAAATATTATTTAGCTGATGAATGGCATTGCAAAAAGCCTAAAGATGTCTATTTACTTAACATTCCAGAAAAGATATATTTTACTGGTCCATTTGATTTCTCTAAAAACCATATTTATATCGACTCCATTGATTTTGATTATGATGAAACAAATATTACTGGTCGAAAAATTGATGATGGAATATTTCAATTTGATATAAAGCAACTTAAGTCATATTTTAATCCTAATATTAAATTTAGAAAGATAATGATTGAAATAGATGATAATCGTGTGGATTTAATGAATGGATATTGTAAAACCACAATAAAGAATTATAATCTTGTATCTGATAGAAGTACTAATATAATATATGGGAAATTCGAAATATATGGAAATGGCAATTATAGTGTCAATATATTGCAAGACAATGAAATTGTTTTAAAGGATATTCAACTTGTTAATGGCGAGTTTACTATTGAAGATGTTGACTTGGATAGTGGGAAATATGATGTGGTCGTTTATGAAACAGAAGCAGAGGATGATTTATTTGGATTGATAACTTCAGAAGTTTTATCAAGCACTGAAATTGACAGATATGAAATTCAAATATATAATGTCTCAGATATATCTGGTAAAAAAATCTATTTGAAAGGTTACTCTGATATTGCAAGGGTTGAGTCTCCTTTTGAATTTGAATCTCCATTTATAATTAATGTTTTAGAACAAATAAAGAACAGTGAAATTGAAAGAGATGGGTATTATTATCTATGGCATAGTTCAGAACTTGGAATTTGTAGTAAATTAGATATTAAGGAAGCAGCATTTTATATAGGTTTGATTCATATTGATAAAAATCCAGAGGAATATAAAATGCCAAATGAATGCAAGACTGAGGAAGAATGTATTGTTATCTTTAAAAATAAGAGAGATTTATCAAA
>CAJUJA010000068.1 GCA_910586635.1 uncultured Bacilli bacterium
CACTCTTTCCCTACACGACGCTCTTCCGATCTAGATAGGAAGTACTCTTCCATATCTTCTATATCTAAGTTATATATACTGTTCACCATTTATCACTTCCATTTATTACATATTATACAAAAAAGAGAAAAAAAAGATAGTATCCCTATGATAATTATCTAGGACAAATTCATACGATAAAGATACTTATTCTATTATGTGTCAAATGATAAAATAATTCTCTGTAGATAGGTTCCCCAAACTTCAACTTTTTTTATTATACAATTATTTATTTACTTTGCTTTTCTTCCTAAATTTTAATGAAAGAATATAGAATCGTTTCCTTAGCAATTACATTATTTAATAGAAAAAATAAAAGGTAAGTAGAAATATTTTTTTAGATACTCACTTTTTTATAAATATTTTCACAAGATTTACAAGTGATTTTCATTTCATAACTAACCAATTTTTTATCCAATATAGTAAGCAGTGGTTCCTTATCATTTGGACAACACAATCTATTTTTTATAATAATTAATTCATCATTGCAGTTTTTACCCATTTTACTACTGTCCTCAAAATCTAATAATACACTACCACTACTACCACACCTACATTGATACTTTAATTCTAATCTATCATAGGTAGAATAGCATAAATATCCTATATTTTCACTACACTTATCACAATACATCCATCCTCCATAATTAGTTGCTAATCTTGTATTTACTAATTCTTTGTTTTTTACTAATCTTGCCATAAAATTACCTCACTTTCAAAATAGTTTTAGTTACAAATAGTTAAAATACTTTCATCATTATGTTTTTGATTTTTTATAATCCTAAATGATTCTTTATCCCCATTCTTATTACATCTTATAACATCATAGAATAAAGTATCATAATAAATAGTGTCATCTATAGTTGTAATTGTTGTTGAAAAAATAGGCGGTCTTTGATTATAAATAACTCCAATACAATCGAACAATAAAACCGTTCCCATATATCCTATGAAAAATAAAACTAAGCAAATTAAGTTTTTAAAATAGGATTTAGTCTTTATTAATTTATAGAAACCTATTGCCCCAAACATTATACCGATAATGACACTAAATGAACAGGCATGACTATCAGGATTAAATGCCATTAATCCTAATGTACTAATTAAAACTCCAAATAATAATAGTATTAATCCAATGAATCTGTTTTTTTGTTCTAATCTTTTGTTTGAATAGTTTATCGTATGAATAATATTTTCTTCTAACTTTTCCTGATAATTATCCTTATTTATTTTCTCGCCACTTAATAACTCATTAATAGTAATATTAAGTATTTCACATAAGGGGTTAAATAAAGATACATCAGGCATATTTTTTCCATTTTCCCAATTGCTTACTGAACGATCAGTAACCCCTAATTGTTCTGCCAACTCTGATTGAGTCATTTTTTTTGCTTTTCTACATCTAGCAATAAATTTTCCTACCTTTTCTTGATTCATCATCCGTCTCCTTTCACATCCATTTTATAATATAAAGGTTATTTTTAACAGGAAATAAGACTTGAATTACAAATAAATTTAGTAAATTATAACCACAACATTATTTTTCTGTAAAAATCATAAATAGGATGTACTAAAATACGACCATATAAACTATTAGACTTTCCTTTATATAATATTCTCTATGTTAGCTCTTTTACTTTTAACAATATTTATATAAAATGCATAGTAATAACTATTCGTTTTTCTCCCAATGTTGATGTGTCTATTTTTTTATTTCCTGGATATTACTTTTCCATCATAGTCATTATAGTAAAAATCCCAATGATTAACAATCCTTTCCCCAATAGAAATATTATTTCCCCTACCAGTTTTTTTATTTTCATAATAAAATCCTTTCGCAAAATTACTATTTATCATTGAGATAATCATAACATATAATTTACTTATAATTCTGTTTTTTTGATAATTTATAAATTTCCTAAAGATGATAGGAGAAAAGTAATAAATTTAAAAATCTTTAATTACTAGATCATTGCAGACAAAAAATAAGAACTTAATATATCCTTATTTTAACTGTATAGACTGAATCATTTTATTAAAGCTATTATTACATTCTTTTGTCTTTGATTTAGATAAATAATTAGACTGATTGATAATTTCTATACTATATAATTTATCTCCATAATCAATCGAATAATAACTAATAATTGGGTTGGCCTTTTTAGTAGAAAGATAATTCCAGTTGTTTTTATTAATTTGTTTAGACTCAACTTTATTGACTGTAAAGCCACTTTCTTCTAAATTCGCTTTTATACCATTTAAATAATCCTTATTACTTTTAGAAGTAGTAATACAAACAGTTCCACAAGTGCTACTTTTGTAACTCATTCTATAAACCTTGTCACAATTATGATCTTCAAATTCATTCATACCAAGAACCACATTATAACTAAGCCTATCTATACTTTCCATATGTTGCCTGCTTTTATAAAAAAGATAAAAGCCACCTACTAATATTATGACAAATGCTAAAAAAATTACAATCGTTTTTCTAGTTCGATGTATTTGAAAAGAGTAACTGAAAAACTTGTTAGACATATTACCAACTCCAATTTACTACCTTTTAATCGTTTCTTTTACCAAATAGTTCAAGCAATCGAATAAAGATATTAATAAAATCTAAATATAATTGAAATGCTCCATAAACAGCTGCTTTATCTTCATCTAATGTTCCTACTAAGTATTTAATGTTATTCATATCATAAGCAACATATCCTAAAAATACGATAATAATCAAAAGAGATAGTCCAAATTCTAAGCCACTACTTTTAAAGATAAAAACATTTAAAATTGAAACAATTAAGGATGCTAATAATGCTACAAAAAGAAGCGTTCCAAGTTTCGTAATATCTTTTTTAGTTGTATATCCATAAAATGCTAACAAACCGAATAATAGGGCTGCTACTAAAAAGATAGTCATAATGGAATCCATACGATATGCTAAAAAAATTGTCCCAAATGTAACTCCTGTTGTGATAGAGTAAATAATATAAAATATTTTTGTCATCAAAGGACTTAATTTTTTAATAAAAAATCCCATAGCAAAAGCAATTACCAGCTCCACAATAATAATAGGAAAAATCCCAATCGATAAAATATTCATTAATAACGTTTCATTCAAGGATAAGCTATACCCCGAAACAAATGTAATGAATAAACCAATAAACAACCAATTAAACATTTTTGAATAAATTCTATTTTCCATTTTTTCACCTCACCTTAATTCTATCATATTAAATTTAATTCCACAAATCATTATGATATTCTCCTTTTTCAATTAATTTATGAATTGCATCTTTAATAGAAGCTAAATCCTCTCTATAAGTAACACCATACCATTTACCCTCTGTCTTAATTACCTTGATTTTTTCCTCTTTTGACCTAATTATAGTATCTAAGACATCCGGAATCAAAAACTCACAGGAAGATAAATCTCCTTTATGCCTTTCAAAATAATCCCTCATCTGATTTTCTATCATTGGAAATATTTTTGGTGTTAGGCCAAACATAAGCATAGATACTGAATGATTTTCCTCCACCTCATACATATGAGCCCCACTTAGTGGCTCACATTTTATAACACCATCTACTCTTTCCACCTTGCTCTCAATAATCTGAGTTAGATAGCCATCCCGTTCCATACAAACTCCACGTTTCACAGTTCCCTTTGTAGAAAGGGTCTCTCCTATTTGATAACCAATAACACAAAAATCATCATGATCTCTTAAATACTTTGCAGATTTCTCAAAAGCGTCGTAACCATAAAAATCATCGGCTGTAATAATAGCAAAATTTTCATGAATCAAATCCCTAGCACACAATAAGGCATGTGCAGTACCCAATGGTTTTTCACGATCTTTTGGAATATGATATTCAGAAGGAATATTATCATTTTTTTGAAAGGCATATTCAACTGAAATATGTGGTTCTACACGTTTTCCAATGGTTTCTTTAAAAATCTCATAATTTTCTTCCTTAATAATAAAAACTATTTTAGTAAATCCAGCCTTAATAGCATCATATACAGAATAATCAATAATAAACTCACAATTTGGTCCTACAGGTTCTATTTGTTTTAAGCCTCCAAACCGACTTCCCATACCTGCTGCCAAAACAACTAAGGTAATACCATCTTTTTTCACTTTAAAACACTCCCTTCTATTTTATCTTGTATTTTTTCATTCAATCTACGAAATGAATCTGACAATTTTTTCTTTTGACTGACAATAATATGATTCCAAGTAACAATATCTTGATATTCTCCTGTTATTACTTTTTCACGAATCGATACAAAAAACTCATCCTCTTCTTTTTGGTATGATACAAAAAGAGCATATCCATCACGGAGCATATCATAAATAAATGAATACTCTTTAATAAACTCCATATCACCAGGTTCTACAGGGTCAATATCTTTATAATCTGTTCCTTCCCCTTTTAATGTTAAAGTACCAATCCAATCACAATCTTCTGTTATCCTGATAAACAAATCATACCCAGATTCTATTTTATTATACATAACTCCTCCTATACCTTAGCAAGTTTTTTATGATTCTTCATTAATTTTTTTATTCCATGAGGATGTTTGAAAGCGACACTAACCAAGGTATTTGTTACTTCTACCACTTTTCCTGCACCAAATGTTTCATGATAAACATAATCCCCCACTTGATAGTTCACCTCCTCTTCTCTAAATACATCCTCTTCATTTAATCTTTCCTCTTTACTGTTACCAATTTCTTGTTTCATATTGCTATTTACTATATCCATATTAATTTCTCCGATAAATCTACTAGGAGGATTAATCTGATCTTTTCCAAATAAAGTTCTCCTTCTAGTATTCACTAAATGCAAGCACTCCCGTGCTCGAGTAATAGCTACATAACACAATCTTCGCTCTTCTTCTAACTCTTGGGACTCCATTAAAGAATTCATATGAGGAAATATTCCTTCTTCCATCCCAACTACAAATACATAATCAAACTCTAGTCCCTTTACAGAATGTACAGTCATCAAACTAACACGGTTTAAATCATCCTTATATTCCTCTACATCACTAATTAAACTAATTTCTAACAAAAAGTCTTCAAGAGATATCAATCCTTCCCTTTCTTCAAAGGATTTTGTAATCGACTTAAACTCCTCCAAGTTTTCTAACCGAACTTCACTCTCTAAGGTATTTTCTGATTCTAATTCCTTTCTTAAACCAGTAGAATCTAACACTTTATCAATTAATTCAGTCAGTGTTAACTCATCACAAAGACCTCGTAACTTTTCTATCATTTGCTTAAAGTCTAGCTCCTTACCAGATGAAATCACATCATAAATACTAGTATTTTCTATATCTGCCTTAGTAGTTAATCCTTCTACCGTTTTTAATCCGATTCCACGTTTTGGAGTATTAATAATTCTTAATAAACTTACATTATCTTTTGGGTTATGAATTAATCTTAAGTAAGCAATTAAATCCTTTATTTCCTTTCTACTATAGAAATAAAAGCTACCAACTACTCGATAAGGTAAATTTTCTCTTAAAAATTCTTCTTCTAAAATACGAGATTGGGCATTCGTCCGATAAAGAATAGCCATGTTTTGATAACCAATATGTTGACCACTCAATTCTTTAATTTCCCTAATAACATATTGGGCTTCATCTCTTTCGTTATAAGCTCGATAATACTTTATTTTTTCTCCCTCTTTATTAGAAGTCCATAGATTTTTTTCTTTTCTAGATTGATTATTTTTTATTACATCATTCGCAGCGTGTAAAATGTTTTGAGTAGAACGATAATTTTGTTCTAATAAAATAGTTTTAGCATCTGGGTAATCTTTTTCAAAATTTAGAATATTTTTATAGTTTGCACCTCTAAAGGAGTAAATAGATTGATCGTTATCCCCTACACAACAAATATTCTTATATTTTTCTCCAATCATTTTGGATAAAATATACTGAGCTTCATTCGTATCCTGATATTCATCTATTAGTATGTATTGGAACCTATCCTGGTATTTATCTAATATTTCCTTTCGTCTCCTAAATAAAACAATTGGTAAAATTAATAAATCATCAAAGTCAACAGAATTATTTTTTCTTAATTTATCCTCATATTTTTTATATACCTTTAGTACTACTTTTTCATATTCACTAACTGCATATTTTTCATAATCATTAGGCATCATAAGTTCATTCTTACAGCTACTAATTTTATTTCTAATAGCACGTGGGTTATACTGTTTCGGATCATACCCATACTCTTTTAATATTTTTTTAATTACTGTTAAAGAGTCATCACTATCCATAATAACAAAATTACGATCATAACCTAAAGCTTCATAATTTTCTCTTAGTATTTTCAAACCAAAACTATGAAAAGTAGAAACCTGTATTTGAAAAG
>CAJUJA010000069.1 GCA_910586635.1 uncultured Bacilli bacterium
CGACTTATTGCTTTTTTTCTATATTAGTGGTGTCACATCAATTGTAACGCTACATTTTTTTTTTTATATTTTTTAAATTTTACTTTTCTATTTTTTAAAAGTATTGTAGAATATTAGTAGTATGTAGAATAAATTAGTAGGATGTGGGTTTATGAGTAACAAAAATAAAAAAAGGTTTCATAAAGGTAGAATTGGTGATCATTTTAGAATAGTTGAAATTAGTAATGATAATTTAAAAAGAAAGAATAGGAAAGAATACAAAAAAATTGCTATTCTAGTAATGTTTTTATTAATTTCTGTTATTGGTACTAGTTATGGGTTATTTAAAGTTTTACTTGATAACACTAGTGAACATGAAGTTGTTGCTGGAACTTTTAAAGTAGAGTTTGAAGAGGGAAATGAAATCCATTTGACTAATTTAGCACCAATGAGTGACAGTGAGGGAATGAGTACAGAGGGGTATCACTTTACTATAAAGAATACTGGAACGATTGATGCTAAATATCATGTTAGTTTAGAAGAAACACCTGCATCTTCTAATACTTTAGATAGAAAATATATTAATTATAGTATTAAATTGAGTGATGGTAGTTGGACTAGTCCAAGACCTCTTTCGGATGGTTTACTTTTAAATAGTGGTAGTCTAAGTGCAGAATCAGGAAAAGATGAGGTTGATTATGAGCTTAAAATGTGGCTAAGAGAAGATGCTGATAATAGTGTGCAAGGAAAAACATATTCTGCTAGAATTGTTGTAAGTGCTGTACAAAGTAATAGTACTGTAGATGCACTTGTAGCTCCTGTAATTAATATTCCAAATACATCTATACATATTTCTTTAAATGATTCTTTTACAGACCCTGTTCCATATGAAATTAAGGATAGTTTAGGGCAAACAATTGATATTTCTAACGTTACTAAGATATATGAGTATTATGATGGTGTAAATACGATTTCAGTTGATGGGGTAGATACTTCTAAATCAGGAATTTACTATATTTATTATAGAGTTAGTGATAAAGATGGAAATGTTGGGTGTACTGTTGTAAGTGTAAGCGTAAATCCTTCCTCAGATGATCATATTCCTACGATTACTTTAGTTGGTGAGGCTAATGTGGAGTTAAAAAAAGGCGAAGATTATCAAGAGTTGGGTGCTAGTGCTGAAGATGTAGAAGATGGTGTTTTAACTGACAAGATTATATATGTTGGAACAGTGAATTCTTTGATTGAAGATATTTATACGATTAAATATATTGTGATTGATAGTAAGGGAAATACTAATAGTATAGCTAGAGTTGTTCATGTGATTTCTAAAGGAAGTATAGAAATTACTACAGAAGAAATTACCAGAAAGGATAATAAATATCATATCCCAGTTCATATTGTAACAAAAGAAGGAGATATTGGAGGGTATTATTTAAGTAATCATAATAAAAGACCAACTACTTCTAATTATACTAAGTTAGAGAAAGCGACGAATCAATATGATAAAGAATTTATAGTTCCTAGTAGCGGTAGTTATTATTTATGGGTATATGATACAAATCATAATGTAACAAGCAAAAAAATAGAGGTAGAAAAAATCGGCGGTATTTCCTCTTCAGATGATGAAATCAACCTTAAAGTGGGGCAATCTAGAAAGTTAAATATTAGTAATTATACAGGAACCTTATCTTATGAAAGTAGTAATCCAGATATTGCAATGGTAGATAATAATGGAGTAATTCAGGGTACTTCTGTTGGTACTACAACGATAACAGTGACAGATACTGCTACTTCTTCTATGATTCATATTACAGTAAATGTATATAAAGAAGTGACTGCGACTTTTTCTTCCAATGGTAGTAAGTTAGATTCGACTACTAAAAGTTGTGAGATTTGGGGAGACGATACTGGTTGTGAAATTTCTTCTCCTTCTATAGAAAGAGAAGGTTATAAAATCCTAGGATTTAGTCAAAATGCAGATGATACCAGCGGTAGTTGGGATGCAAACACAAGAAAAATAATATCAGAGGATGTTACTTATTACGCAATTACTTCAAAGGATATTCATATTATGGTTTATTATAATAATGATGGAAATGTAGATTCCATAACAGAAAATAAAACGATTTATAATCAAAACAAGGGAACCTATCAAGCACCTGATGAAGTAGTAAACAGTACAGGATTAAGAGGATTGTCATATCAAGGAATTGCTGTTAATCCAAATAGTACAGAAACAGAAGAGATATATACAAATATTATTAGTAATCAAGTCTATTATGCGATATACGGTGGTAATATTGCTACTAAGTTTTATTACTATAATAATGGACAAAAGACCATTTTTTTTACTAATTTAGTTTACTCTGTGATAACCGATGAAGAAGATAAAATGTATCATATTAGTCAAGAAGAAATTTCTGTACCAGAGGAGGTACTTTTATCAGAAGGAGAGGATCATAGAAGCTATTATGGGGTATCTAATAGACCATCTGATTATCGTCATATAGAGTCCTCTATTACGACAGAAAATGAAACGTATTATGCAGTATATAAAGGAAAATGGGAAATTTCTTATGCTAATGATGAAGAGGCTGTCAAAAGTATAGGATCGACTAGTGATCAATGTGATAATTATCAAATAACAGATGGGGATTCCTATACTGTTGAAGGTCATAATTGTACGAAGACATTACCAGAGATCATAAGTAAGGACCATTATTCTGATGGGAAATGGTATGATCAAAACACAGTGGTTGGAAATCCAGGAGATGAGTACACAATTCATGGGAATAAGGAACTACTGGCCAAGGCAAAAGAAAAAAGGTATGTAGTAAAATATGATTGTACTTCAACAGGCGGTAGCTGCAATATTCAAGATAAAACTTTACAGTATGGAGAATTGGTTGATTTAGATGAAGTTGCAGAAAAAAGTGGATATGACTTTTTAGGTTGGCACACTAATAAAGATTCTTCTAGTGGATTTACTTCACCCCCTGTAGTAACAGGTAATATGACCTTATATGCTATTTTTAGAAAGTCAAAAGCAATTTCTTTGAATGCTAAAATTTCAGAATATACTGGTAAAGCAATAGAAGCAAATGAGGCAGAATTATCAGGAGTGGAAGATTCGGCACAAATTTCATATCAATATTATAGTGATACAAATTGTAACAATGAACTATCATCGGTTCCGGTTGATGCTGGAAATTATTCAGTAAGAGCAATAGTAGAAGAAGATGGAGAAAGTAATATTTTAAAATCAAGTTGTGTTGCACACACTATAACTCCAAAAAGAGTGACCATTACATGGAATGATTTAAGTGAATTCTCTTATAATGGAGAAAGACAAGCACCGGAGTATAATTATAGGATAGAAGAAGAAATAGAAAATGAAATGTTAGAATTTAGTCAATCTAAAGAGATTGATGTGGGAAGTTATGTATCAGAAATTTCCATTATTAGTGTTATAGGAGGAAGGGGACGTATTGAAAATTATACACTAGATAATAACAGGAAATCTTATGATATCATACGTGCTTTAGGGTATATTAATTTGAGTGCTAATGGGAGAGCAATTGAGCAGGGTCAAGATAGTGATTTATTTACGATTGTTGATTTCCATGGCGGAGTATTAAGTGTTGAGGAAATCACCTCTATTGGTGTTGATGTAACATTAGAAAACGATGAAGTTCATATAACCGGATTAGGTGGATTGGCTGTTGGAACAGCGATTACTATGCGAGTAACCTGTGCAGAAACTAAAAATTATTCCTTAAAAACAGAGGATTATACCATTACCATTAGAAGACCAGAAGTGAATCCAAATGATGCTGTAGCAAGAATTGAGGAAGAATACTATGCTAGTTTAGAAGATGCATTATTTTATGCAAAAGAACAGGATGACACAATTGTAATGTTAAAGGACACCTCAGAAAGTGTAGTAAATGAAAAAAATGTAACGATTGATTTAAATGGTAAGAAAGTAATTGGTGTTAGTGATAATACGATAATTAATAATGGGACATTAAATATCATAAACACAGGGGCAATAGAAAATACAACAAATACAGCAATTATAAATAATGGCACACTAATACTTGGAGAAGATGATTTAGAAGTATCAAAGGATTATCCATATATAGTAGGAGAACAAAAAGGAATTGTTCAACATGGGGTAATGAATTTCTATGATGGATTAATCAAGGCAAGAATAGGTGTGGTAGGAAATGTAAATCATAAACCAGAAGGATATGTTGTATTTGTAGATCAGGATAATGATAAAACTTATCAAAAAGTATATTTGGTAGAAGAGTCTTTAATACAATCAAAAGCCGTAGCTAAAATAGCTCCAGAAGGTACAATAGAAACTTACTATTTTAATTTACAAGATGGAATTGATTCTGTTACGGCGTCAGGATTCAATGATACATTATATGCAATAAGAGACTTTGAAGTTACATATGAACTATCAGTAGAAGAAAATGCTACTATAACATTTGACATAACAGGATATACAGTAGAAACGGGATATTTTATTACCAATAATGGAATTTTAAATTTAATAGATAGTAGTAATGAAAAAGGAAGATTACAGGCTTCTGTAACCATCACGAATAACAATCAGTTAAGTTTAGATGGTATTCTTATAGAAGAAACTACAAATAGAAATGTAATAGATAATAAAGGTATATTAAATATAGAAAATTCTAACATTAATGCAATAAGTGGATACGGAGTTAATCTTATATCAGGAGATTTAGATATTGATAGTAATTCCATTATTAGTTCAAATTCTAATTATGCATTATATATTATTAGTACGGATAAGGTAGTAATAAATGGGGGACATTATTCATCAGGTAATACGTATGCTATCTATGTATCAAATAACTCCATATTAGAGATCAATGATATCCATATTACTGGATATTCAGGAATAGAAAACTATGGTCAAACAACGATAGAAACAGCTAATATAGAGGTGTCAAATTATGTTTTATTCAATAGGAATAACAATTCTATATTAACGATTAATGATGGAAGGTACGTAGGAAGTAACTTTGCTTTAGAAAAAGGAGCTGCAACTATAAGAGATGGGGAGTATATAGGCGGATTGGACATAAGAGGAAATATGACAACTATAGGGGATCCAGAGGATCCAACCAAAGTACCAATAATCAGGAAGTCAACAAGTAGTGCAGTGGGTATTGCGAGTAATGGAATCGTAAATATATATAACGGAGAACTTTCTGGTAATGAGGGGATCACTGTATCCACGTCTCACGGTCCAACGATAAATATATATAATGGAACAATAACAGGGATGAGAGGAGTAGGTATTCATCACAGAAATGGAAAACTAAATATATATGGAGGAAAAGTAGTAGGAACATCATACGGAATACAAGTAGACAGAAACGCAAATCTAAATATAGGAAATAATGAAGATGAAGTACAAATAACAACACCAGAGATAATAGGAGAACAATATGGTTTATATATTAGTGGAAATGTAAGCTTTTATGATGGAATATTAAAAGGAAAAACAGCAGGATATTATGGAACTGTTTCTAATTTGCCAGGTGCATATGGGATAGAAAACGGAACAGAAGAAATTGAAGGAGATACTTATCAGACCTCATATTTAGGAGAGATCCAAAACTTTTTAAGAGTTGGGGAAAAGGAGTATAATACATTTGAAAAGGCATTAGATTCAATTGATACAGAGGGAACCATAGAGGTAATTGCGTCCGTATCCATTTCAGAGGAGATTTTGATACCAAGTACAAAAAGTGTTACTATGGATTTAGCGGGTAATCAAATTATCAATACGAAAATGCTTTCTAATGAAGGAAAGTTAAGGATAATAGATAGTAGTGAGGATTCTTCGGGTTCTTATACCAATACCTCAAAGGTCAGTAGTGAATATGGAATTAAATCTACAAATGAGATTGTATTTGAATCAGGAACAATTAATTCCAGTGGTAATGCACGAAATATATATATATCAGGAAAAGGAAAAATCACAGGAGGGATATATTCTGCGGCACAAAATAACAATATATATATAGCAACAGATACTATGGAAATAACAGGGGGTACATATAACATAAATGCTGGTGGATATGATGCGATAGTAATAGGTGAAGGAAAAACAGTAAATATAAGCGGAATAGAAGTAAATGGATCTGGAAGAGGAATCTATTGTAGTCAGAATAGTAATTTATTGATAGAAAATTCAAGAATAAATACTGGTAGTACTGCAATATATAATATGAACGGAAGGTCTATGACTATAAGAGATGGAGAGTATATAGGCGGATTAGACATAAGAGGAAATATGACAACTATAGGGGATCCAGAGGATCCAACCAAAGTAC
>CAJUJA010000070.1 GCA_910586635.1 uncultured Bacilli bacterium
AATATAGACAGTTATTATTATTTTTTATACAATTTTTGTATAATGTATACACTTATTTTTGAAAGAATGTGATATTATGCCTAAAAAATATGATAGTAATTTTAAATCTATAATTGTAAATCTTATATGGAATGAAAAACATCCCACTATTAAAACTTCCCAACAATTTGATATTCCTCTTAAAACTGTAGAAAAGTGGATTACCTCTTACAATAAAGATTCTAAAGTTTTTGATTCTGATTATAAATCACACGGTCAAATTATTTCTGTTTTGAAGAAGAAAAGTTATATCAAATAAATTTATATACATATGAAGATGCTTATAATTCAGTTTTTGAATACTTAGAGGTTTTTTATAATCCTATTAGTGTTCACCCCTCTATAGGGTATTCATCTCATGATCATTTTAAAGAATCACATAAAAATAGCTAATACGCTCTATAATAAGTATCTAAAAGGTTGATATGTTTCCAATAAAAAAGAAATCTTATCAGCTCGTGTAAACTATTTACTTAACTTCTTTCCTTTTAAATAAAAAAATCAACTTAATCAGCTCATATAATGGCACTTTTCTTTAAAAATGTATACATTTTAACCTTATTTTATGGGATGTTACAAAAAGGAGATAATCTCATCCTAACCTGAGGTTATCTCTCAATCTAACGGACCGAACTCGATTTCCTTTCTTTTTTCTACTATTTTATGTCTAACGCCTCACTTAATAAGCTATCTAATGTATTCATAATATATCCTTTTTGCTTAATGTAATTAATAATTGTAGAAAGTTCTATTTCCGTTGACGAATTTATATTAAAACCAATAATAGAACCTTTTGATAGTTTTTTCTTAATATCACTATAAGGATAATTTCCTGTCATAATTGTCGGAATAATTGTATGTAGATTTAATTTTTCACACAGTTCTAAAACTTCTTTATTATCATACTTTGCAAAACAATATTTTGGTTTTAAATTTGTAATAGAGTTTATAAGGGTTAAACTACTGCTAAAATATAATTCATCGTAATTGTTATCATAGTTTAAAATTTCTATTTCATATCCCTCTTCTGCCATAAAAATAGCTAAATCATTATTATTCTCTAACCATAATCCATCTACAAAAAAGGTTGCTTTCGCATTATTTTCGATCAAAATATTCAAAATATTTGTAATATCATCACCTACTTTTACCTCGAACACTAAACTAACATCATTATTGATCCCGCTTCCTTGAGCAATATATTTATCATAATAATCATCAATAGATATAGCTGGTAATTCTTCTTTAAAAACTGTTAAACTCTCATTATATGTTCCATATTTTTTCATTTTTTTATAACTACTATCATAATCTATTACTTTACCAGATATTCCTGGTATTATTTTATTATCCTTTATTTTTGCATCAACAGGATCAATTTTATAATCAGATTCTGACTTTTTAATATTTCTCATAATAGGATCACTTTCTCGAATTAAGTCTATTACTTTTTCGGTATAAAAGAAACTAAATAACCCTAATAACAAAACTCCCACCACTTTATATAATTTTTGCATTTCAATCACCTAATAAATTATATGAATCAGGTAAATAAATATCAAAAAAAGAATACTTCTAATGTATTCTTATTTAATTGCTTGTTCTCCTTCTATTGATAGTTTTGCTTTAAAAACCGTTCCCTGTGCATCATTTGGTGCATCATAATCCATCCATAGTTGTAACTGATAATGATTAGATTCATTGACTTCTAAAGTTCCGCTGTCTAAGACTCTACCTAGTTCTGATAATTTAACTATTTTTTCCTCTGTCTTGTTTCCAGTTATTTGGATCTTACATTTTACATATTCATCTTTCATACGAGTTTTACTACTATCTATTTCCAAATCTTTTAAAGAAATAGTATATATACTTGGTATGTCTCCATCATTTTCTAATGTGAAGCTATAAGTTGTAGTAGCCTCTCCTTCTTCATCAGTCATTGGATAAGCATTGGAAACACTAATTTTATTATCGCTTTCTTTTAATTCTAAAGATAAGTCTCCTGCTGTGATCACGTTTTTCTTGTTGCCATCTACTGATATTCTTAAAATTGCGTAAGTACCTGCCATTAGTATAACTAGTGTAACTACAATCATAACGATTATTTTTTTATTTTTTTCTATGATTTCTTTCATAAAATAACCCTCTACTTTCTAATTTTATTTTAACAGAATTCAAAAGATTTGTAAACCAAAAGAGATGCTCAATCATCTCTTCTGTGCTATTTTTTATTTTTTGGTAAAGCCTCTTTACGTGAAAAGTTTTGTTTTCCTTTCTTATCAAGTCCTATGGCTTTTACTAAAATTTCGTCACCTACTGATACCACATCAGAAACTTTTCCAACACGTTCATGAGCAAGTTGTGAAATATGAACCAAGCCTTCACATCCTGGCCATAATTCCACAAAACATCCAAAGTCTTCTATTTTAACTACTTTTGCTTCATAAATTTCTCCAATTTCTACATCACGGGTAATATCCTGTATCATTTTCGCTGTTTTATCGATAATTTCTTGATCTGTGTGGTAAATAATGACTCTACCATCGTCTTCTAAATCCACTTTTACGGCATTGATATTGTTCACTTCGGTAACATTAGAAGCTTCACAAATAATTTTAGTAATCATCTCTCCACCTCTACCGATTACATCTTTAATTTTAGCGGGATCAATTGTGAAAATCATTGTTTTTGGAGCATACTTAGAAACTTCTTTACGTGGTTGTTTGATTTGTTTTTTGATAACTTTCAAAATTTCAAGTCTTGCCTTTTTTGCCTGTGCAAGTGCCTTTTCTAGAATTTCTTCTGTAATTCCTTTGATTTTAATATCCATTTGTAAAGCACAAATTCCATTCTCTGTTCCAGCAACTTTAAAATCCATATCTCCCAAGTGATCTTCCATTCCTTGGATATCAGTTAATATGGTATAATCCTCTCCATCTGTAATTAACCCCATAGCAATTCCAGCAACGGGTGATTTAATAGGAACCCCTGCAGCCATTAGTGACATACATCCTGCACAAATAGATGCTTGTGAAGAGGAACCATTTGATTCTAATATTTCCGATACGACACGAATGGTATATGGAAATTCGTCTTCTGTTGGGATCACTTGTGCTAAAGCCTTTTCTCCTAAGGCACCATGCCCGATTTCGCGTCTTCCAGGAGCCCCATATCTTCCTGTTTCCCCTACTGAAAACTGTGGAAAATTATAATGAAGCATAAATCTTTTTTGATCTTCTAAGCTTAAACCATCTAAAATTTGATGTTCTCCTAAGGCACCTAACGTTGTTACAGACAAACTTTGTGTTTCACCCCTTGTAAATAAAGCAGAACCATGAGTTCTTGGTAATAAATCAATATCCGTAGATAGAGGTCTAATTTCATCCATTTTACGACCATCGGCACGTTTTTTTTCTTTGACTACAATACTGCGAAATAATTTGTATTCAATATCACTTAAAACCATATTTACTTTTACCACTAATTCTTTTAATTCTTCTTCTTTCATAGAATCTTCATTTTCTTGAACATATTTATCTATAATTTCTTCTTTTAAAGAGTCGATGGTATGATATTTTTCTAACTTATCTTTAATACGCAATGCTTTATCCATCTTTTTTGTAGCAAGAGACTCTATTTCTTCTTTTAACTCATCTGTAATCTCTAACTTTTCATATTCCATCTTCTCGACACCAATTTCTGAGATAATCTCATCCTGGAATTTAATTAATTTTTTTACAGCATCATGACCTACCATCAATGCTTTTAGCATTGTTTTTTCATCTACTTCTTTGGCACTAGATTCTACCATATTAATAGCATCACGAGTACCAGCTACTGTTAAATCTAGACTTGATTTTTCTAACTCCTCTGGAGTTGGATTAATAATAAACTCTCCATCAATACAGCCTACTTTAACACCTGCTATTGGACCATTAAATGGAATTTCACTGATGGATACCGCAAGGGATGATCCTAGCATAGCAGAAAGTTCTGGAGAACATTCTTGATCTACTGAAAGTACTGTATTAATGATTTGTACTTCATTTTTAAATCCCTCTGGAAAAAGTGGTCTCATTGGACGATCAATCATACGTGCTGCTAAAGTAGCATTATCAGTAGGTCTTCCTTCTCTTTTTATAAATCCTCCTGGTATTTTACCAACTGAATATAACTTTTCTTGATAATTTACTGTTAATGGAAAAAAATCAGATAATAAATTTGCATTTTTATTTACAACAGCTGCTGTTAAAACTACAGTATCATTGTATCTAACCAAAACCGAACCAGTTGCTTGTTTAGCAAGTTCCCCATGTTCTATGATAATCTTTTTTCCATAGAAATCTAATTCAAAACATTTCTTTTTTTTCTTCATATACTTCTCCTTTTTCTAAAAAAAGAGACACTTCAAGTATGAGTGTCTACTTTCTTAATCCTAATTTTTTAATTACTTCGCGATATCTTGTAACATCCTTTTTTGCCAAGTATCCTAACATACTACGACGTTGCCCAACTTTCTTTAAAAGCCCTCTTCTTGAGTGGAAATCATGAATATGTACTTTTAAATGCTCTGTAAGTTCCTTAATTTCCTCTGTTAGAATTGCAATTTGAACTTCTGCTGAACCAGTATCATTCTTTCCTCTAGAAAATTCCTTTACAATACTCGCTTTTTTCTCCTTTGTTAATGCCACATTAACACTTCCTTTCCTTTATATTTGCTATCTTCTAAGAAAAGAGTCGGAAACTCTCTAAACTGAGAAGTAGTAATAAACATATTTAATATACTAGATATTTATTCTTTTGTCCAGCCTTTTTATGTACTTTTATCCTTTCTCATAAGTTTAATCCTAATTTTAGTATCTTTATCATGGAAAGTAATTTCTGATTTTTCTTCTAGGACATTTTGTGCATGAGAATAATCTGGAATGAATACTTGCATATCCATAACCTCCATACTTTCTAGCATCATTGGATATCCAGGAAGCTCATTATCTAATATTTCGTGTTGCTTATCTATCTCCATTTGAGAAAAATTACTACTATTTACTGTATGATATATTTTCTTCCTTCCTTTATAAGTTTGACAATTACGCATTTGTTCTATAATCTTAGATGCCACATTCGCATCATATAAAGCCCTAGTACTATATCTTGCTATAAAGTCTACTAATTTATAGCTATACTTCAAATTCTTATATTTTCTATTTTCACTCATGGCTGCTATTAATTCTTGTTTATGGCTTGTTTCATTTACTTGCTTTGCAAGTTTCTCTAAACTGTGTTTTTCAAAGAATCTACTATGAGAATCTAGATACTTGATTTGATCTTTTGGGTCCATACCTGAAATAGAATTTTCTAATGATTTCAAATATCTACTATAGATTTGAGCAGAAAGGCTCTTCTTTTCTATTTGTTTTCTTAATCTACTTAAAACTAAGAACTTCATATCTAAAACTTCTATATTTTTCTCTTTTTGAATGAACTGAAAAGTCTCCACAAAATAAGAGGGATTGATTTTTGTTAAAAAACCTGGTTTTTCTTCATCACCTACTAAAAATTGAGCTTTCATATGGTACCTTGTTTGGTTCTTCTCTTGAGTATCTCCATCAAGGTAGGCAAGTTTTTTTAATAAAAAAGCTCTTGTTTCCATACTAAACTTTCGAAATTGATCATTTACTAATAGTTCTAAAAGATTAGAATCCTGCTCTTTTGAAGTCCAAAGAATACCCTCATATTCCTCTTGATCCATCACGCACGTATCTTCTAGTACTCTTTTTTGATTCTCTTTTGTTCTTTCATCTACATTCTCTGTTTGACCCAAATATTTTATCAAATTTTCTGGAAGTACATTTATTTTTTTTAAAATAAATGAGTGATACATATTTTCTTCTAATAACATTTCTATAATATGAATTCTTGAAGGAAAAGAAGATAAATTCATCATAAAATCTAAGGCCTTCGAAAATTCATCCCCACCTAAATTGTTAATTTTTTCTACTACCTTACCATCCATATTCATTAACTCATTAAAAACTACGTTTTTTAACTGGATTTCACAATCATAATCTAGAAATAGTTTTAAATATTCGGGGGTAAAAAAGGCAAAATTAGTATATGGTATATAAAAGCTTATATTTTCTAAAATAGCATCTTCTGTACTTACTAAAACATCTCTTGCACTATTTTTTTTAAGCATCTCATAA
>CAJUJA010000071.1 GCA_910586635.1 uncultured Bacilli bacterium
TCCTGTATTATAGTTTGCTATCTCTTGATTATTTTGATCAATTTGTTGTTGCATTCTTTCAATTTCAGTTCCTAAAAACAAATTCATATTTTGTAAATATTCTATTGCAGATATATCAGTAACTTGTTTTGATTCAAAATCTGCATCTTTTAAATAAGATGAAAATAAATCTATTTTTAAATATGTATTCAAATATTCATACATATCTGTCTTAGAAAAATCTCCAGTATAATTTCTCTCATGATTAAATGGTATCCCTGCACCAATTATGTCCTTATTAAAAACGATATCTGTTTTTATGTCTCTATACCATGGAACAGGATATTTTTCTATCCAAACGACATCCCCTACTTGATAACTTTCTCCATCTGAAAATGTTACAGTTTCCTCAGCAAAACGCGGTTTTATAATTACTCTTGTATATTTTTTACCATTTGTTAATTCTATCTCATCCAATTGTTCTGGATCAAATTTTTCTGAATATTCATCATAATTTCTACTATCTACTGTATAGTTTTTACGAATACTGTTTAAAGTTGGATCTCTTTGTAAAGAAATTTTTTTCAAATCATAGATTCTTCCTAAGTCTTTTTGTAATTGTTTTGAAGCTATTTTTTTAGGAAGATATCCAGCTTCTAGTTGTACTACCCCATCTTTTCTTATGACTTCATTCGAGGCAATTTTAGAGATTTCTGAGTACGGTAAAGCGACGCGAATCCCACCATCACGGTCATAAACAGTGCTGTCGTTACTATCACCAATTTAGTAAACGACGCGGGCGTCATTATAACCATCACATGTTTTAGTCCAATAATATCCTGTTCTGCATTCTAACCTATTCTCTCCACCTTTTGTAAAAAAATTTGAAGCAACCAATCCCCCTAATGCGATTGCATAGTCTGTTATTGCTGCCTTTGTTCCTATTTTGTCAAATATCTCTAACCGATTATTTCCAATAATTTGGTCTTCTCTTAGTAAATCTAATTCTATTTCATTCAAATCCATAACTCCACACTTCCTTTGATTTATTATATTAACACACACAAGGGATTTATACTACAAAAAAATCACTTTTTTTGTAATAAAAGTGATTTTACTTCTTCATATAATTTTTCATTTGCCTCTTCTAAGTTCATATTATTTATTTGAAATGGTTTTCCATAACAAATCATCAAATTTTTACTTCTAAATTTATACTCTCCTGTAATTGCAAAGGGAACTATCGTAGCATTTGTTTTACTTGCCATAGAAACCGTTCCCATTTTAAATGGTAATAATAGTTGATCAGTTGTTTTATTACGAGTTCCCTCTGGAAATAGACCAATAGCTCCCCCATTTTTTAAAATTTCTATCGCATAATCTGTACTTTCCTTATTTTTTCTACTCCTATCAATTGGAATACAACCAACTAATTTAAAGAACCATGCCATCTTACCATCAAAATATTCCTGTTTCGCTAAATAGTGAATTACTCTTTTTGTTGCCATTATCGTTAAACATTGATCATAAATATGTTTATGATTACCCACGATTAAAATAGGTCCTTCTTTAGGAATATATTCTTTATTTAAAATTTTAGGATGATAATAAATATTGAATAGCATTCTCATTAGTGGAGTTAATAATTGATATGCCCTTTCGCCTCTAAATCTTTTCTTACCCATGTCTACTCCTCATTCTAATCTCTTTATTTTCTTGTTGTAACTTTCTAAAATCAACTTTCCCCACTAAAGTTCTAGGAAGAGATTTTCTAAATTCATATTCATATGGTAATGCATATTTTGGTAAATTTTTCTTACACCTTTCTTTTAGTTCCTCAATGATTTTATTACTTTCACGATATCCTTTTTTTAATACAATATAAGCCTTTGGAACTTCTACTTTATATTCATGCTTAATTCCAACAACACTAGATAGCATTACTGCTTCATGTTCTTCTAATACTGCTTCTATCTGTGATGGATATACATTATATCCTGATGATACAATTAATCGTTTTAGTCTACTCGTATATTTAATAAATCCATTTTCATCCATAGTTCCCAAATCACCTGAGTGAAGCCAAATATTGCCATCCTCATGAATGTGAAGAGCTAAATTGGTCTCTTTTTCATTATTATAATACCCAAGCATTACATTAGGTCCACTAATACAAATTTCACCTTCTTGTCCATAAGGTAATTGTTTATCTTCTTGTGAAAATATCCCAATATAACAACCAGGAAACGGGATTCCTACACTTCCTTTTTTAGGAATATTTTTAAGCCCTAGGCAAACTGCTGCTAAACATTCACTCATCCCATATCCTTGAATAATTCTAGTAGAGGAACCATGTTGATGTAAAAATTCATTGATCTTTTTTTCTAAAGAAGGTTTTAGACTATCACCTCCTGAAATGGCATATTTTAAGTAATTCAATTGTATCTTTTTTTCTCTTGGACTGTTTATCATTGCTTCAAACAAAGTAGGAACCCCTATGACAAACTCTGGTTTATGTTTCATTAAAATTTTATCAAAGTCACTAGCCTTAAATTGTGGAATTAAAATACACTCAGCACCTAAACACAGGGGTGTAAAAACACATACCCCTAAACCAAAACCATGAAATATTGGCATGATTGATAAACATTTATCTCCCTTTCTTAATTCTTCAAATACAATCCGAGCTTGCTCAACTAAGGCAATGAAATTACCACTAGATAAAACAATCGCTTTTGGGCTTCCAGTGGATCCTCCACTGTGAAGCATAGTAGCAGGAGTATTTTTACCACCTACAAAATGATTTTTCTTTTTATTAAAATTTTTACCTAACTTTATAAAGTCTTTCCAATAAATATATTTATTGTCTCTATAAGGTAACTCTGTTTTATATCCACTTGTTACCTTATACCCAAAATTATATGGAAAAGACATCGAATCACTAGCTCTTACTATAATAGTCTTATATACTTCTGTGCTATCTAAAATATTTTTAATTTTTGTATAGTCAATATCAATTAGCAATAACATAACACTTGAAGTATCAATCAAGGTATCTTTGATTTCATTTTCACTAGCTAAGGGGTGCACCATGTTTGAAATTACACCAATTTTATTTAACGCTAAAAAAGCAATGACCCCTTCTGGAGTATTTGGCATACAAATAGTTACAACATCACCTCTTCTTATTCCTAGTGATAAAAAAGAGTTAGCACAATCATCTACTTTTTTTATTAGCTCCTTATATGTGATTTTAGTACCATAATAGTTAAGTGCTGTTAATTGTTTGTGTTTTAATGCACAGTCAATAAAATATTGATATAATGATTGATTAGGAATTTCTAAATCCATTTGATTTTTATTATAATATTTACTCCAAGGTGCGGAGGGCTTTTTCTTAAATCCGAAAAATCGAAAAAACTTCATATGGAATATACTCATTTTTTATTCTCCTTTTCTAATTCTAGTCCTATCTTTTTCATTAACTTTTCATTTTCTGTATCTAAATCATTCTCTATCTTATAGGGAGGAAAAAATTTAATTTGAATTTTTTTTCGAAATACTCTATATTTCCCTGTTATAACAAATGGAATCAGTGGACTATTTGATTCTTTTCCCATTTTAACTGCACCTATTTTAAAAGGCATTATAATGTCATTCGTGCGATTGATTGTACCTTCTGGAAAAATACCGATTGCTTCTTTATTCCAAAGTATATCTATAGCTTGTTTCAAAGCTTTCTTATCATGTGTTTTTCTATTCAGTGGTATAATTCCCATATGATTAAATATAATCCCTTTTATTCCTTTTGTAAGCTCATCCTTAGCTAAAAAATGAATCACTCGATTGGTGGATGACATTAATAACAAACAATCTAAGTAATTTGTATGATTTCCTGCTAAAATAATAGGTCCTTTTTTAGGTATATGGTCTATTCCAATATATGTAGGATGATATAATATATTAAAAAATATTTTTATAATTGGTCTTGTTATTTTATATAATAAAGTTTTTTTCATTTATCCTCCATTATCACTCTATTTTTATTATAACAAAAAACTAGTATGAATACTAGCCCTACTTATTTTCTATATTGTTAATGGTAAAACTCTTTGTTACTAAATCAATCACTCCACTATTACAATAACTACATTTTTTATGTTTTAACGATTTAATTGGTGCCCCACAATTTGGACAATTAAGTCCTAAAGCTTTTAACTTACTATCTACCTGATCAGAGTCTATTACATAAATGCACTCCGTAATGATACGGTCTTGTTTTTTATGGAAGACTTCTTGATTCTTTTTATAAAAATATTCAAATGCAGTCCCAAAATAGATGGTAGCAATTCCTTTTTTGTTTTCATATTTACTTATGACTGTTTTGTGAAATTTTATATTTTTATATTCTATATGTTCGTCTTTTAAATCTTTTATTTTAGTGAGAACATATTTTTTTACCTTTTCGTTCGTAGTTTTTAATCTTTTAATATCTTTTTCTTCTATTGCATCCAAACACTCTATAATGTTAGACTCAACAAAAGATTTCAATTCATTTATATTCATTTCTGGAAAATCTATTTTTAACTGATCTAGATATAAATTATCTAAACTAGATAAAGATTTTGGAGTTTCTTCATCTAAGAATTTCCCTCTTTCTATCATACCTTTTATATCAGAAGTTCCCAAAATTTTTCTAGATAATTTTTTTAATTTTATCGTAACTATAAAATATAGTATCATAATAAAAACGATTAAAACTAGTACTCCTATTAAAAACCACATAAAATTCTCCTTTATTTTCATGCTTTTTTATAATGATATCATAAATAAAAGTATTTTCAAACCTAAATTAAAAAATGGTTTTTAATCATTCGTTCCTAAAACAATTATCCTTTTTGTTTCAACATAAGAAACCAAGATATCCCAGTATTGATAGAATACCTTTAACTTCTTTCTACCAATACATCTTAATCTAATTTAATATTCTTTATATCTCATCTTTACTACACCTTTTAACAAACTCATGAAATATTGGGTTCATGGTCTCCATTAATTCTGGATGCCACTTAATTCCCATTACAAATTTCTTACCTTCTAATTCTATTGCTTCTACTGTATCATCAAGTGGGCAAGTTGCTACAACCTTATATGCTTTTATTTCCTCTTTTTTTGCAATACATGTATGAATACTATTAACCTTTAACTTTTTTTCTTTCATAATCTGAAATAATGTAGAGTTTTTTTCAATTTCTATGTCATGAGCTATTTTTGAACCGAACTGATTATGAAAGATATTATCATCAATATGAACGCTTCCTCCCATAGCTCTAATTAAATTATTAAATCCAGAACAAATTCCTAAAATGGGAATATCTTTTTTTATACATATTTTAGCTATTTCTTCTTCATATTGATTACTAACTAGTCCCCCTTCTAATACTATTCCATCTAAATGACTTAATAACTCTTCTAAGTCTTCCATTTCTTGTAAGGATAGTTGACAATTATCTAAATTTTCATCTAGTTTAAATCCTATTTTCCGATCGGTTGGTAGTATTCCAATAACTAAGGCATGATTAGTTATTAATACTTTCCTAATTTCATCTACTATTTCCATATAATGCCACATATCTGTTTCCATACACGGCTTCGCTACTATTCCAACTAATGGTTTTTTCATAAATTACACCTCCAATAAAAAGTATACTAAAATAGTAAAATATGAAAAAAACATTTTATGTATCAATTTTGTTTATCTTTTATTGGAATATATAAATAGCAATTATCTTTTGTATATAATTCAATTTCCGGTTTATTCAATATGATGTAATCTGTTGATTTTATAAATCTGTTATATATATAATCATAAATTTTAGTAATTTCTTTTTGGTCAATTACTCCCACTTCAAATACTGCATATGTCCCCTGCTCTATTTCCATCTTTTTTGTACAAGGAAGTTTTATTTCACTACCAACATAATAATAGTATTCATCATTTACCTCATCACAAATAGAGATTCCATACATTCCATTTTTATCAAAAATATCCCTGATACCGTTCTCTCTAAGTCTTTTATAAAGTTCCCTAATTCTAAATAATAAATCATCGTGATTTTTTTCATGTGCTTCAAAACAATAAATGCTCTTCTTATTAAACTTTTTTATTTCATAATTTATTTCATGCTCAGTATTATCATCCTTTCTTAATGTAATTACTGAAAACTGTTTATATTTCATATCACTTT
>CAJUJA010000072.1 GCA_910586635.1 uncultured Bacilli bacterium
CACGTACTGACACACTCTTTCCCTACACGACGCTCTTCCGATCTCTACATACTGTAACCATTCAAATTAACGAGTATTTAACATTGATTGATACTCCAGGACTTGTAGATATGAGATCTTTTATTAATTATGTAGATCAAATGATGCTAAAAAAGATCAATCCGAAAAAGGAAATAAAACCTAGGACTTATCAACTAAGAAAAAATCAAAGTTTATTAATTGAAGATATAGTAAGACTTGATTATATAGAAGGAGAGAGGAACAGTTTTACGTTATTTGTTTCTAACGATTTAAAGGTAAAAAGAATTAATTCTAGTAGAGATTATTTAAGAAATTTGCAAAAGACTACATATGATGTGAAGTATGATAATGATTTAGTAATTCAGGGTTTGGGATTTATTAAAATTGTAAATAAAGGAAAGGTAGAACTTTATTTAGATAAAAATATCAAAGTTTTTATTAGAAAATCACTGATTTAGGGTATCAACTCCATATTTTTTACTCTCATGATCATAGAATAAATCTATTTTTATTGGGTGATAGGATAGATAAGTAAAGAAAATAAAATTTAAGATGATTAAGATACATCCAATTATGTTCCAAGTCTTTTGGTATTTTTCTAATGGCAATTTCTGAATTATAATCTCTGATGTAAAAATGGAAATAAGTAATAAAATCATAGTAAGTATTAAAATCTCACCTAATGTATAATAGACTGGCAAGTAAATGGTTAATAAAATTATGATTGTGAACATACCACGTAGATATCCTTTGATTAAAAAGGGTGATTTCTTATTTCGTAATTTTTCTATGATACTGAAAATTACGGATGCACTAAAAATCATTTTTAAATGTTCCCATATACTTTCATTTACAGGACAAAGGATACTTGTGATGAAATTAGGAAAGAGATCATACCCAAAGTGAAGGATACTACATAATAAAAATATCACGATTGTATTGATTATGGTCTTTTTAAAGTTCATATTGTCACCTCATTATTATTATAAGTGGAAGGATAGCAAATATTCTTGAAATATAGGGGATTTTATGATATAAGGAAAAGGATTATAAAGGAGGTATTATGGATCAGAATGATTTAACAACTGAAATTAGAAATAAAGTTGATATTGTTGATATCATAGGTGAGAGAATACCTCTAACAGCAAAAGGAAGGAATTTCTTTGGAGTATGTCCTTTTCACGATGATACCAATCCATCAATGAGTGTGTCACGTGATAAACAAATTTATAAATGTTTTTCTTGTGGAGCTAGTGGAAATGTTTATACTTTTTTAATGAATTATGAACATAAAGAGTTCAAAGAGGTTTTACGGGATTTAGGAAAAAGAGTGGGAATTCATGTTTCTGGTGTTAAGGTCAATAAAGCGACTACTAAGTATGATTCCTTATATGAAGCCTATCGTTTTGCAGTAAAATATTATCAAAATAATTTAGTATCATCCTATGGAAAAGAGGCCAAAGAGTATTTACACTATAGGGGATTTTCTGATGCAATTATTAAAGAATTTCAAATTGGTTTATCATTATTGGAAAGACAAGATTTAACTACTTTATTAACTACTAAACAATATGACTTGACAACACTAAATCAAATTGGTTTATCCATAGATGATAGGGATACCTATGTAGATAGAATTATGTTTCCGCTTCAGGATTCCTATGGAAGAGTAGTAGGATTTTCAGGAAGAATATATAAAGATATCGAACAAAGTAAATATATTAATACGAAAGAAACCGTTATTTTTAAAAAGGGAGATTGTCTTTATCATTATCATGCTGCTATAGATGCGGCTAGAATAAGTAAAAGTATTATCGTGATGGAAGGGTTTATGGATGTAATTAGAGCTTTTACTATAGGACTTAAAAATACCGTGGCTTTAATGGGAACTGCCCTAACAACAGAGCAGTTAAGACTAATAAAAAGACTTTCTAGAAATGTAGTTTTGTGTTTAGATGGAGATGAGGCTGGAAGACATGCAGCTTTAAAAATTGGACAAACTTTGTTAGATGAAGGAATTGAATCTAAGGTGATTACATTACCAAATGATGATGATCCTGACAGTTATATTTTAAAAAATGGGAAAGAAAAATTTCTAGAATTAATAGAAAATGCAATTTTTTACAGTGATTATAAAATAGCGTCTTTAAAGGAAAATATTAATTTTGATAGTGAGGAGGATTTATCTTCCTATATTAATCGTGTGATTTTGGAGACAACTAAAATAGATGATGAGATTCGTGTAGAAATTATTTTAAAAAAACTTGCAAAAGATTATAATATAGGATATAATACACTGGAAAAAAGGTTTAGGGATATGAAAGAAAATTCTAAACCAGCACCTAAGATAGATGTGGAGAAAAAAGTTGTAAAAAGAAGGAATAAGTATATACTGGCAATGGAACAAGTGATTTTTCATATGCTAAATCATCCATGGGTAATCGATTTAGTAGAACAGGAAAAAATGATTTTTCCAAGTAATGAAACTAGGCTATTAACAAATGAAATTATTTATTTTTATAGAAAAAATAGATCTATTACAATTGCAGACTTTTATACTTATTTACAAGACAAGACTGATTTACTTTCCTATTTAGAAAAAATTGTTTCAACTAATATTTTAGAAGATGTTACGAAAGAGGATTTACTTGCTTATTTTAAGGTAATCAAAGATTATAGTAAAAGCCAAGAAATAAAGAGATTGGAAAGGTTAATGAAAAAGGAATCAGATTGCCTAGAACAAGCAAAGATAGTGGAGCAAATCAGGAAGTTGAAGTTAGGAGAAATTTAGGAATGGTTGGAGAAATTAAAACACTAGAAGAAAGAAAAGAAAAATTAATTGCCTTAGGGAAAAAGCAAGGATATATTACCTATGAGCAATTAGCTAGCGAATTAAAAGGACTAGAAGTAGATAGTGATTCCTTAGATGAATTATATAACTCTTTGACGGAAGAGGATATTGATATTGTAGCAGAAGATGGTTCTGATGATGCAAGCGGGGAAGAGATTACAGATAATATTAAAGTAGAAGAATTAACCATGTCTAAGGATATTAAAATTAATGATCCTGTTAGAATGTATTTAAAAGAGATTGGACGTATCAACTTACTTACCTCTGATGAAGAATTTGAATATGCTAAACGTGCTGAAGAGGGAGATGAGGAAGCCAAAAGATTACTAGCGGAATCTAATTTGCGTTTAGTGGTTAGTATTGCTAAAAGATATGTTGGTCGTGGAATGTTATTCCTAGATTTAATTCAAGAGGGGAATATTGGTTTAATGAAGGCGGTTGATAAGTTTGATCCTACCAAAGGATATAAGTTTTCGACTTATGCAACATGGTGGATTAGGCAAGCAATTACTCGTGCGATTGCAGATCAGGCAAGAACCATAAGGGTTCCCGTACACATGGTAGAAACCATTAATAAATTAGCCCGTGTTCAAAGACAGCTTACTCAGGAGTTGAATCGTGAACCGACTGATGAAGAAATTGCAGAAAAATTAGGGATTACGATAGAAAAGGTAAGAGAAGTTTACAAGATTAGTCAAGATCCTGTATCTTTAGAAACACCAATTGGTGAAGAAGAGGACTCTCATTTGGGGGATTTTGTTCCAGATGAAAGAGCAATGGGGCCAGAGGAATATACTACAGTAGAAATGTTAAAAGAAGAGTTAGCAGGAGTACTGTTAACGTTAACTGATAGGGAAGAGAAAGTTTTACGACTTCGATTTGGTCTTGATGATGGTCAATGTAGAACTCTAGAGGAAGTTGGGCAAATCTTTGGAGTAACTCGTGAGAGAATTCGTCAGATAGAAGCAAAGGCTTTAAGAAAATTAAGACATCCATCACGTAGTAGAAAGTTAAAGGATTTTTTAACAGATTAATGAGAATCAATAATAGATTAAAAAAAGTGGGGGAAGTAGTTGATACTGATTCCCTTATTTTAGATATCGGATGTGATCATGCCCTTTTAGATATTTATTTAATAAAAGAAAATAAAGTGAAAAAAGCAATTGCTTCTGATATTGCAAAAGGTCCCTTAGATTCTGCTAGAAGCAATATAGAAAGTTATCATATGGAGGATAGAATTGAGTTAAGATTAGGTGATGGCTTAGAATGCTATACAGATGATATTGATACTATTGTTATATCCGGTATGGGTGGTAGAACCATTATTGGAATTTTTAAATATCAGTTAGCAGTTGTCAAAAATATAAAAACGATTATTTTATCTCCTAATAATTATCAGGAAGATGTACGAAGATTTTTTTCGAAAATTGGATTTATGATAGAGGATGAAACACTAGTAAAAGATGGGAAAGTAATCTATCAAATTATGAAGTTTAAAAGAGGAAAGAAGAAATATAAAAAAAGAGACTATTTCTTTGGACCTATTTTATTAGAAAATAAAGACCCATTATTCCAAGAATATTATAAAAAAGAGTTGATTTCAAGGAAGATTATCATGGATTTATTACCTAAACATTATAGATGGAAAAGATATCTTACAAAAAGAGAAATAAAAATGTTAGAGATGGAATTAGAAAATTAAGATAATATCCGAAGCGAAAAATAAAAACTTAAATAGAAAAATTTAGTGAAAGATATTATTTATAAGAAAAAAGGCCTGTTTCTATTTATAAGAAACAGGTTTTATATTATCAAATGATTAATTTTTCTTTTTATTAATTCCTAGCATACTTCCAAAAACAGAAGTCATCATTAAAATAATATCATATAGAATAAATCTAACTCTAAAAAAGTTATGAAAGAAAAATAGTGCAATTAGAAAGAAAACGGCTAGGATAATACCTCCATATTTTAGACCTTCTAAATATCCATTTTTATCTGCTTTTTTTCCTATTAGGTAACTACTAATAAAAATATTGAGTAGAATGACTAAGGGCCTTAGATAATTTACAATATGATTACTTAAAATATCAAAATAATAAAGAGTAGAAAGTAGTAGTAGAGATAGAAAAATAAAAACAAGGGATATGGCAATATTTTTTATATAGGTTTGTAATTGTTTCATAGTTAACCTCCAATAAAATTTATGAAGATGAATAAAAAAATATACCAACTATCATAATAATAGAGAGGTGAAGATATGGAAGTCTTGATCGTTTTAGGTAGAACTTTGTTATTTTATCTAATTATTACGATAGTTTATCGTTTTATGGGAAAAAGAGAGGTCGGAGAATTGTCCATTATGGACTTAATCGTATCTATTTTAATTGCAGAACTGGCCGCTATGGCAATTGATAAGTATAAATCCAATTTACTAATTACTATTGTTCCCATTCTTGCTTTGGTAATTGTTCAAATTATAGTTGCTAAGGTTTCTTTAAAAAGCCCTAAGACAAGGGAGAAAATAGAAGGAGAACCCTCTGTAATTATTAATCGAGGAAAAGTTAATTTTGAGGAAATGTTAAAACAAAGATATAATTTAGACGATTTATTAACACAACTTAGAGAAAAGAGTATTAAGAGTATAGAAGAAGTAGATTATGCAATCTTAGAAACTAGTGGAAAATTATCCATTTTTGTAAAAAATGACGATAGGGATTATCCTCTACCTGTAATATTAGATGGTGAAGTACAAGAAGAGACTTTAATTCAAATAGGGAAAAATAAAAAATGGCTTACTAAGTCTTTAGATGAGAATCATACAAAAATTGAAAAAGTATTTTACGCATTTTATAAAAATCATGACTTATTTATTATAAAAAATGAGAATGTATCTAAATAGACAATTTTTTTAAATAAAGTATGGTAAGCTCCTTATCAGGTGATTCCTATGAAAAAAAGTTTACTCTTTATTATTGTTTTTTTTCTAACTTTAGCTGTTCTTTTTCTTTTTCTTCCTAAAAATAATGAAAATAAAAATAAAAAGGAGGAAAAAGAAGAAAAAAGAGCTATTTTTTTCAGTTATATCGAATTACAGAATTATATTAAGGGAAAAAGTGTTGATGAGGGTAAGAAAAACATTGATCAGATTATAGAAAATCTATCTGATTTTAATTTTAATATGTTGATTCTTCAAGTGAGGAGTTTTTCTGATGCTATATATAAATCGAAATATTTAGATCGGAAGAGCACACGTCTGAACTCCAGTCACATTCAGAA
>CAJUJA010000073.1:0-1030 GCA_910586635.1 uncultured Bacilli bacterium
GAAAATGGAATATGTAATTCACCAATAATAAGTGTTTCTTCTAAAAATTCTTTAAAGCGTTTTGTGTCATCATAAAATCCCTGTAAAGCAGAGTATAGAATGGATATATTGTCTAACCAAGATATTATTTCTTCTTTGCCGTAATTGATATTGTCTTGTTTAGCAAATTGATTTAAAATTTTGAAATAGTCTTTGTTTATTATGGCAGAATATCTATTTTCGATTGTATCGTTATATATCCACCAATTATCAGTTTTTAGATCTAATTCAACAAATTCTTTAAATTCATTTAATGTATAGCAGTATAAGTATTTCATTATTATTTTTTCTCCTGTTTTTTATCTTCAAGCAAATCATCATAACTGCAATTAAGTGCGTTTTTGATTTTTTCAAGAGTTTCAAATGAGGGTAATATTTTACCATTTTTATAATCTGTGATAACTCCTCTTGAAACGCCTATTTTGTTTGCTAATTGGCTTTGGTTGATTCCTTTTTCATTTAATAATTTGATAAAGTTTTCTTTAAAATTCATATTTTTTTCTCCTTAATTATAAATTTTTTTTATAAAAATGTTGACTATTACCTAACAATCTTGTATAATAGCAAGTGTTAGGCAATACCTAACAACAATTTAACAAAAAAAGGGCGTTTGTTCTTCAATACTATAGAAGTATAGAAAAAGACAAAAACCATTTCTTTGTGCTATCAGGGTATAAAAAATACTCTAATAATAAAACTCGCAACTTTATTATAGCACAAAAAATGATAAGTAGTCAATTTCAAAATACAATAATATGGTATTCAAAGTTCAATGTAAGTCCCTACTCCCTTTCTTTAGGGAAACATTGTTCTTTGAAAATTCTATACGGCAGGTAAAGCCTGTCAGTGTTGTCATTTAACTAAAATAAATGGCTCGTTTGACAACCTACAAGAAGTAAGGATTGAAATTGTGTCTGCTATATATACGGCAAAGGATATATATGTGTTTAAGAGTTTTCAAAGAAACCAATTAAAGAAAGGTAAAAAAATG
>CAJUJA010000073.1:1040-1508 GCA_910586635.1 uncultured Bacilli bacterium
TATTTTACAGAAGAGACTTGTACAATAAAAGAAGTTCCTAAAGGTATGCCTTTTAAACTTGTAGATTCAAAAGGTAAAGTAGGTAAGAAAGTCTATTTTAAGGGTGAATACGACAGGTCAGAAAAGAAGTATTTATGTGATGACGCACAAGATATGTGGGGATTTGGTAAATATGTTAAGCCTAAGCAAAAAGTTTTTGTAGGGTTTGAATATTGATGTCAAATGAAAAAGGAAATCTAATTTATGCAGGATTCGACCATAATGGGAATCAAAAAATTTCTATTGAAAAGAGTATTTTTGGATTTAATATTGCTAGCTTTAGTAATGAAAAGCAATTAAAAAAAATACTTAAAGAAATTAGGAATAAAAATTGTTCTTGATAAAGATGGATATAGTTATACTGACAAAAGGATTTATGATAATGATTCCTATGGTTTTGGAAAATCTTTACCAAGAAAAGCTAAAAAG
>CAJUJA010000073.1:1518-3816 GCA_910586635.1 uncultured Bacilli bacterium
AAAGATATGGTGCCTTAGTAATGGAAGGATTGTACCTAATTATGTAGTACAAAATAAAGAAGATAATTCTGTATCTATATATAGGTTGAATCCAAATGATCCTATGCATAAAAAGAAAAGCTTGTCTGTAAAAAAACATATCAAGTTTCAAAAGAAATATGGTGTATACTAATGGCTAAGAAAAAGATTAGTCTTGCAAAAGAAGAAAAGAAAGTCAATTCTTTAACAGCAAAATTTAATAAGTGGTATTGTTGTCCTGACGACGCTCTTGATTATCTAATGCAAACAGGTGAAGTATCTCATAATGGTAAAAAGTATACGTTGAATGAAAATGAGCTATTAGTTGCAAGATATGGAAGAGAAAATGCAGAAGATATTTTAAAAAGTCGAATGCGTCGAAACAAGGAATCTAATACAGGAAATAAAAAGGTAAGAAAAATGCCGTTTTAGTTTCTAAAGAAGAAAACACACTAAAGAAAACGGTGTGTATTTTTTATTGTAAGAAGAGGATTTACAAGAAGATACAAAAAGAAAACTTATAAGAAGAAATAAGGGAAAAAAGAAAAAAAGATTTTGTGTGATGAAATGTAAAAAGGAAACTTACAAAAGGATATAAAAAGAAAGGGTGCAAAAAGGGTTGAAGAAAGGTATTTATTTAGGTAGTTGTTTAGCCTTTCATAGTAATTATAATTTAGATTATAACGATATTAAACCATATGAACACGTTAATGTGTTAGGTAAAATGGAAGAAATTGATTTAACGAATTATGATTATTTTGTGTGTACTCCTCCGTGTAATTTTTATTCTAGAGCTAGAGGAAATAAAATTTCTGCTTATGCTTTAGAAACGAAACACTTATTACCTGATATGATTATTAAATTGTCTAAAACAGGTAAACCTTTTTTGATTGAAAATGTTATTAATCGTAAGCGTTTTGAAGAAGAGGGGATATATTCAATTTGTGAAAAATTAGGCGTCAAGATTATTGAATATTCAAGACATACATATTTTACTAATTTTTCTATTACAACTGAGGATATTCCGTCTAGACAAGATTTTACTTATGGTGGACATAGGATTGATTATGGTGATTGGTTTTCTAAATATAATCAGGGGGGGTATAACGTTTATCATTTTGTAGAAAAATGGTTGCGTTTAGTAAATGAATTTATTGGAAAAGGAGTGATAGGCGGTGCCTAAGAAAAAGAAACAAGAGGTAGTAGTAAGTATTCAAAGTTCTTACTACAAAATTGATGATTCGTTCTGTAATGTGACAGAAGAAGATTTGTTTGAATTAGATCCCATGGCAGAAACAAAGGTATGTGTCGCTTTAGAAAAGGGTGATGATTTTGTTTCTAATGTAGAAAGTTTATTAGATTCTGACTACTTCGTTCCTGGTGATGTGGAAAAAGATTGTGATGTTTGCTATACGATTATGTGCTTTGATGATGAAGTTGTATATAAGTTTATACAAAAAGTCAATTTGTTCGGTGATGTATAATTATGAATGGAAAAATGAAAATGATTTTGACAAATAGCTCTAATACAGGTGATAAGAGCTATTTTTGTGATTCTAGGGATAATTTATCACAAGAGATAGAAGACGTCATTACAAAGGCGTTTGAGGGTATTATAGCAAGTATTGGAAGTGAAAACTTTAGTAATGATATAAGAAATTATAATCTATTAGAAAGTTTTATATTTTCGAATCTAGCTAAACCAAAATATCAACATGGTGATTATGTTGTTATTAAAAATGAGTTTTTGGAATTGGTTCCTAATAAGGAATTGCATGCACAAATAGTTGGTGTAATTCTTGATGACAATAAATGTGAGATATTATATTCATTGAATTATCGAATGGATAATAATTTTCAAATTAAGGTTGTTAAGGAATCGGTTATTTTGCAGAGACAGGAAAAAGATTTTACAAATGACAATTTCTATGGTCGTGACGATATGGAAAGACTGCAGTATCTTCAAATGAAAAGGCGTGTAGAAAATCCTATAGAAGATTAGAGGTTTTGGAATGTTAAAACAAGAATTTGAAAAAAATGTTAGGTTTTGAGGTTTCAAATGAAATATATAATTCGTTTAATGTTCTTTATATGAATTGTAATTTAAATAAACAAGATTTTGTTAAAAAATATAAAAATGTTATAAAGGATTATAAGAAGAAACCTAAACCATTTAAAAAGGTTTTGATTGGCTCTTATAATAGACTTGGGGAAACGAAAACACCTAATGGTGCTTATTATTATGCGTATGACGCTGATTTGATAGATGTCGATATAAAA
>CAJUJA010000073.1:3826-5901 GCA_910586635.1 uncultured Bacilli bacterium
TATTGTGACAAATTTGGTTCTTCATAATGGGGATGGTCTTTGTTTACGTCGTCCTGACTATTATAAAGATTATTGTATTATAAGAGAAAATAAGGTTATGTCTAAACCTAAAAAAGGCAGATAAGAAAGGTATAAAATATTATGGCAAAAAAATATGAAAAGACAATGGATAAAGTGTCTCGTTTTCAAGAAGAATTAAAAATGGGTTGTACTACTACAAAAGGTGTTGTACGTCCATTAACGCAAGAGGAAGTTGCATATCGTAAGGGGTTTTGCGATACTGTCAATAGTGCTATTCAATTAAAGAGCGGTACGGAAATGGGTGTATTAGATCCATTATATGAGAATCAAATGGCTGGTGTTACTTCTGCCTTTGCTTGTATGCGTGGTGAGAAGAAGTATTTAAAGAAACAACAAGAGCAAAAGCAACTTGCAAAACTTAAAAAGAAATATCCTACAAGTAGATATACAGGTCGTTCTTCTAAAGGGAATCGCAAACGTAAGTAGGTGATGTATAATGGCTTTTGGGAATAAACCAAAGGAATATAACCCTTTTATCGTTAGCAAACCTATATTGGACGATTTAAGGGGTAAAATGAAAAAAGGCTCTACGTATGTAAATAACTTCGGTCAAACCAAAGTAAGAAGTGATTTTGAGCGTGGGGTTGCTATGGGTAGGTATCAGTTGCTTTGTGAACAGGCTGAGTATTACAACAAGTATAAGAAGAATAATGAGCCTAAATATAAAGCACAAGGTTTTGAATCTCTTTGTGATGATGATTCATCAAAGCAAAAGAGAAATGAAAAAAAGTATACAACAGGAGGATTTGAATTTCTTTAAATTTGAATCCTTTTTTATTTAAGTTATGCTTAAACTTTAGAAAAAACAAAAATAAAAAAAGAAAGATAAGAGGAAAAAAAGAAAATGGAAAATAAAGAAACAAAAAATGTAATTAAGGAAGAAGAATTAAAAGGTGGAATAGCTATACATAAGGATTTAAACCCTGTAAGCCTAATTGTTCGTGATGATACAAAACTTAAGGATTTAGTATCAAAGAGTTTTGCAGATATGACTGAGGAAGAGAAGAAACAACTTCCTACTGCTAAGTTTAGAATTGTATCAAAGAAGAATACATTCACAGGCAAGAATGAACGCTATGTACGTGTTATATTCACTGAGGGCGTTTATTTTGAACGTTTGCTAGAGGCAGAGGACGGCGAAAAAGAATTATTAAAAGTATTCTATCCTCAGCTATTTGAAACTCCTAAAACAAAGGACGATATTGTGTATGTAGATGTTCCTGTTCGTTTGTATTCTTATTTTAATGAAGAAAGAAACACATATTCATATCAATTTTCAGCTGAGTTGTGTTCTTCAGTTATTATGCGTGGTCGTGCCGTTAGAAATAGGAATACAGGTAAACATACTTATTTAAATAACTTTAATGAAAAACAATTAAAGCTATTCTTACTACGTGATTTAAAATATAAGTTTGTTTTAATGGATAAGCGTGTTGTTGATGAAGAATTGGACGACGATTCTTTTGACGATGATGACAATGCTTAAGAAAAAAAGAAAGAGGTATTATAAAAATGAAAAAGTTTATTTTAGTGTTTAAAACACATTTTAAGAAAACAGCTATAGCAGTAATTTTTTTATTTGCTGTGTTTAATTGTTTAATAGCTTTAACAGGTTGTAATTCAAATTTGTTGAGTACAGATGTAGAAGAAAGAACAAGATCAAATGTTTCACAAGTAATTCAAGAAGACTTTATAAGAACTTCTAATACGGTAAATTATCCTTATGGAATTAAAAATGAGAAAGGGCAAGAAACGAATGTAATTAATAGTGGGCTAATATATTCTCAATTGAGATTTGGCTCAACAATGCCTTTTGAATATATTACAGGTGATGTCTTTATTAGTACTTCGGAAATTTTTAGAACTAGTAGTTTTGATGACTATGGCTTTTTTAAGTTATCTAATATAACTATTAATTTTGAGTGGCTAAGAGGACTTGACGCTTATGAAGAAGGTATTGGATTGTTTTTTGAGCGTAATTCTGATGATATATG
>CAJUJA010000074.1 GCA_910586635.1 uncultured Bacilli bacterium
CACATCAATTGTAACGCTACACATGAGATATATAGAAAATAAACTTGTACTTTATCTATCATAAATTTTATGATAATATAGGGAATGAAGAATATCATATATAAAGGAGGAGTAGACATGAGTGGACATTCAAAATGGGCTACTATTCATAGAAAAAAGGGGTTAATAGATGCGGCACGTGGTAAAGTATTTCAAAAATTAGCCAAAGAGATTTATGTGGCAGCAAAAAGTGGAACTCCTGATCCAGAACAAAATGCATCACTACGTATGGTAGTAGAAAAGGCAAAAGCTGCAAATATGCCAAAAGATAATATTCAAAAAGCAATTGATAAAGCAAAAGGTGGCAGCGATGGAGAACACTATGATCAAATAAGATACGAAGGTTACGGACCAAGTGGAGTTGCTATTATGGTAGATTGTTTGACTGATAATAAAAATAGAACAGCATCCTTTGTTCGTAGTGCTTTTACTAAAAGAGGTGGTAACTTAGGAACAGATGGTTCCGTTAGTTATATGTTTGAAAGAAAAGGATCTATAGTCATTCCTAATACTTATAATGAAGAAGAAGTCATGTTAATAAGCCTAGATAATGGAGCTCTAGATATAGAAAATGATGGAGAAAATTATAATATTACCACTACAGCGGACAGTATGTTGAAAGTAAAGGATGCTTTAGAAGAAGCTGGTATGAATACGTTTTTGGAAAGTGAAGTCACATATTTACCTAATATGGAAGTAGAAGTAGATGAGGATCATAAGGAAAAAGTTTTAGGACTGATAGAGCAATTGGAAGACTTGGATGACGTCCAAAGTGTATACTTTAACATGAAAGATTAAAATATCTATTGTAGATATTTTTTTTCTTTGTTATAATAAATAATAGGATATATGATAATAGGAGTGAGAAAAGTGGGAAAACAAAAAAATACCATAAGAAATAAGAGAAAAATTAAAATTGCCAATTATCAAAACGACATTATAGATACAAAGGATGCCAAGAGAAGGATATCTAAAAGTTTTTCACGAGAGTTAAAATTTACAATAGTATCCATTTTTGTAGTTGCAATTGTTATGATTTCTAGTGCCTTTGCAATCTTTTCATCTATTCAAAAATCGAATAAATATAATACTTTGACAGTTGGAACATTAAAGGTAGATTTTATTGATACGGAAGATGGAATGGGAAATATTATTAATCTAAACGGAGCATATCCAGAAAGTGATTCAGAAGGGTTAAAAGAATCTCCTTATTCTTTTAAAATTACGAATTCAGGAACTCTAAGAGCAAGTTATAAGATTAAAATATTAGATGATACAGATGTTATTAATGAGGATCAATGTGGAAATAATTTGCTTCCTAAAGAAAGAATTCGAGTAAGTATTAATGGAGAAAAACCATTTACTCTATCTGCAACAGAAAAAAGCGGTTATGAAATAAAAACAGGAGCCCTTGCATCGGGAAAAAGTGAAAGCTATGAAATAAGAATTTGGATTGATGAAAATAGTGGAAATGAAGTATTAGGAAAACACTATCATGGCAAAATAGTCGTAGAAAGTATTAATGCTAAAGAAGAAAGTAAAAATCCAAGTATTGTAAGTGCATATGCCTATAATGCTTCTACATGTGTAACAGGAGAAGAATCTTCATGTGTAGAAACAGCCTGTTATCAAGATCAAAGTGCAAATAGTTGTGCCAGTGGTACAATATTTAAATATAAAGTAAACGATGATGAAGTGAAATATTTTTATGTATTACATGATGATGGTTCTACCATTACATTACAACAAAGAGAAAATACAACAGGGAATATAGCTTGGTATTCAGATGAGAATACTAATACAAAAGGACCAATAGGCGCCTTACAACAATTAGAAAATATGACAAATAACTGGTCTAATGTTACAGAGCAAAATTATTCTATGGGTACTACTGTATTTAAGGGAAATGCTTTTACAGGATGCTCAGAACAAGGATGTAGCAATAATACCTATACCATGGATAGTAGGATTGCTAAAGCAAGGATGATTACTATGCAGGAAGCCTCATCAGTAGGATGTAATGTAGATCAAAACTCATGTCCGAAATGGATGTATAATTATTTATCAGAATCTACTAACTATGGTGGTACTATAAATGATTCTGGAAATAAAAAGGGGTATTGGACCATGTCTGCATACCTTTCAGATTCATCTAGTCGTGTTTGGGGGATTTATACCCAAGCAAAGGCTTTTCCTACAAACTCTATAGATCTAGAGTTAGGTGCAAGAGCCGTTATAGTAATTAGTAAAAAGGTTTAAAATAATAAGAAGAATACAATCTGTAAAAATTTATAAGATTGTATTTTTTCTTTTTCTGTACAAATGTTTGTATTAATGGTAAACTATTAAGTAGGAGATGGTTTCTTATGTATGACTATTTAATTGGGACAGTAACTGAAATTAAATTTAATAGTATTGTTTTAGAAAATAATAAGATCGGATATCTGATATATGTTTCAAATCCTTTTTCCTATCAAGAGGGTAATGAATATAAAATATATGTATATCAACAAATAAAGGAAGATGATAATAGCCTATTTGGGTTTCAAAATATAGAAGAAAAAGATTTATTCTTAAGATTAATTGCTGTTAAGGGTTTAGGGTGTAAAATGGCCCTTCCTATGTTTGCAACAGGATCGACATCTGGTATTATAGATGCTATTGAACGTGAAAATATCTTATATTTAAAAAAGTTTCCCAAAATTGGAGATAAATTGGCTAGACAAATTATTTTGGACTTGAAAGGAAAATTAAATACTTTCGATAATAATATAAGTGATCATAGTCAAGAAGAACTAACCGAGGTATTAAAAGGACTAGGATATAAAGAAAAGGAGATAAAAGTAATCATAAATAAGGTAGATTCCTCTATAACAATAGAACAACAGGTAAAAGAAGCCTTAAAGCTATTACTTAAATAAAAATATGAGCAGTAATATCATAGATTTTAGTGAGGAAATCAAAAAAAGAGTGCTGGATACTGGTAAGGAAAAGTTTAATCAATCCTTGGCATGTGGAATTCAGTTAGGCTTTTCTATGCATGAATTTGAATCTCTAAATAATAACTTGTATCAACTATATCAGTTTAAGGGTGAAATTACTCATTATATAGGAGATATGGATTTATTTATAACGAATGCTATCGTAGCTCAAATGGAATCATCAAGCAGGGTGTTAAATCTAGAAGACATTCTAGATAGTATTTGGGATATTACTGTAAATAAAGATAAAACGATAGAGAAAGTAAAAGCAAAATATTTGGGAAAATTATATAAAAGCATGTAGGAGGTGTATGATGTCTAATAAAGAGAGTATTTTAAGAAATGTGGAAGTAGAAGATGATGGGATTTTAGATAATTCTATTAGACCAGAAATTTTAGAGGAATATATTGGACAAAAGGATGTAAAAGATAATGTGAAAGTATTTATAGAAGCAGCTAAAATAAGAAAAGAGGTCCTAGATCATGTATTATTATATGGACCTCCAGGTTTGGGAAAAACAACCCTAGCTTATATTATTGCTAATGAAATGAATGCAAATATAAAAACGGCTAGCGGACCCAGTATTGAAAAATCTGGAGATTTAGCTGCTATCTTATCGACTCTAGAGCCAGGGGATGTATTATTTATCGATGAAATTCACAGGATGCCTAAATTTATAGAGGAAATTTTGTATCCTGCCATGGAAGACTTTACGTTAGATATTGTTGTAGGAGGAGATGGGAATAGTAGAAATATAAAAATAGATTTACCTCCATTTACTTTAGTAGGGGCTACCACTAGGGCAGGGGATTTAACCTCACCATTAAGGGATCGTTTTGGAATTATTGCAAAATTACAATTCTATAACGAAGAAGAACTTACTCAAATTATTCAACGAACAGCAAGGGTTTTAAAAACAGATATAGAGGAAGAAGCAGCTAGAGAATTAGCACGACGAAGTAGAGGAACACCTCGTATTGCAAATAGACTTCTAAAAAGAGTAAGAGATTTTGCTATAGTAAAGAAGGAAGATATCATTAGTGAGGAGATTACTAAGCATGCATTGGACAGATTAAAAGTAGACAAGTTTGGATTGGATGATATTGATCATCAACTATTATTAACTATTATTCATAAATTTAATGGTGGTCCTGTTGGAGTGGATGCTATCAGTAGTACTATCGGAGAAGAGGTCAATACGATTGAAGATGTTTATGAACCATATTTATTGCAACAAGGACTAATTAAAAGAACCAGCAGAGGAAGGGTTGTTACGGAATTGGGGTATCAATCTTTAGGAATTGACTATCCAAAAAATACCTAACTTAATTAGGTATTTTATGATGATTGAGGAGTTTGACAGAATATGATATAATACTAAAGGATTTTACTACTAGAGCAATACTAGATAAATAAAAGAATATGCATTAAAAGAGGAATATAATATGAGAACAGAAGATTTTGATTATGATTTACCAGAAAAATTAATTGCCCAAACACCATTAGAAAAAAGGGATACATCGAGACTTTTGGTATTAGATAAAAATACGGGAGAACTTACCCATAAACATTTCTCTAATATTATTGATTATTTAGAAGAAGGAGACACTTTGGTTTTAAACGATACAAAAGTTTTACCCGCAAGATTAATAGGAGAAAAAGATGATACAAAGGCAGTAATTGAAATTCTACTTTTAAAAAATATACAAGATAACGATTGGGAATGCTTAGTAAAACCCGCTAGAAGAATCAAAAAAGGAACCACTGTTTCTTTTGGAATGGGACTATTAAAAGCAGAGTGTATAGAAGAAAGGGAAGAGGGAATTCGAATCTTTACTTTGTTATATAAAGGTATTTTATATGAGATATTAGATAAATTAGGAACAATGCCATTACCCCCTTATATTCATGAAAAGTTAGAAGACCAATCTAGATATCAAACAGTTTATGCTAAAGAAGTGGGAAGTGCTGCTGCACCTACAGCTGGGCTTCATTTTACGGGAGAGTTATTAAATCAAATTCAAGATAAAAAAATAAATGTTTGTTTTATTACCCTTCATGTTGGTTTAGGAACCTTTAGACCAGTAACTGTTTCGACGATCCAAGATCACAAAATGCATAGTGAATATTACCATATGAGTAAAAAAACGGCTAATATTTTAGAAGAAACTAAAAGAAATCATAAAAAGATTATTTGCGTTGGAACTACTACTACTAGAACATTAGAATCTATCATGATAAAATATAATCAATTTAAAGAGTGTAGTGGATTTACCGATATATTCATTTATCCAGGATATCAGTTTAAAGCAGTTGATTCTCTAATTACCAACTTTCACCTACCAAAATCTACACTAATTATGCTAGTTTCCGCTCTAGCAGGGAAAAATCATATTTTACATGCATACAAAATCGCAGTAAAAAAACAGTATCGATTTTTTTCCTTTGGAGATGCTATGTTAATAAAATAAGGAGGAAATTTTATGTTAAGTCCGATAGAGATTATGAAGATTGAATACGAAAAACTAAATAGCGGAGTTCGTACTATACCAATTTCCTATAAAAAAAGAGAAATAAAAAGACAATCTCAACAATTTGAAAATAGTTCTAGGCCTCGTAATATGCAAAAAAATGTAAGGATGGGTAGTGCAGTTAATGCATACACTAAAGTTCTTTCAAGAAGTAACGAATATTCAAGAAAGAGTTAATGTGTAGTTGTCAATGATGTGATACCAAAATAAGTCGAAAAAAATATTAATTTAA
>CAJUJA010000075.1 GCA_910586635.1 uncultured Bacilli bacterium
AAACAAATCAGAAAAAATATTAATATTAATTTATGGAGCTAAATATAAGTTTTAGCTTCATTTTAATTATAAGACAAACTAATATAGGAAAGGAGTAGAAGAGTACGATAAAAATAAAGAAGCAAAATCCTATTCTTGCTTCTTTTGTGGAAAGTTGTCATCTACATACTTATCCAACTCGTTCTTTGCATAACATAGAATTTAGGAATTATTCAGGTTACAATAATTCATTCATCTACCTTATTTTCGTCACATTTAAAACTATCACATACAGTGCTTTCAGAGCATTCACATTCATTATTATCACAGGTACAACTTACTTTAATTGAATCTAATTCGCAAACCCCTTCATCACAGTTATTATGTTTACAACTTTCAACATCACATTTGATATTACCTTTTTTATTTTTTCCCATTTCAATCTTTCCTCCTTATTTCTAGTATGATTCTTCTTTTATAATTTATACATATATTATTTATGATTAACTCCCCTATTGATTTTATATTTGAAGTGGGGAATAGTAAGATTAGAATCAGAATGATAATTAAGAAAGAATGAATATCAATTTAGGTAGAGAATGACTCATATTGAAAACTCATTATATAAAATATCAAATGGAATTTCTTACATATCGTAAAGAAGTTGATTCATATACATAATATATAAAAGTTAAATAAAAAATTGGATATATTATATAATATATCCAATTTGGCTTAAAATATAGAAAAAATAGAGGTTTATGATAAAAGGTTTTATTCTAATAATTGTTATTATAAGTTATGTAGAACGGATATGTATATTATATATAAATTAATTTAAAGAAGTTAACATAATATCAATTATAGGAAGTTTTTCGTTTGGATTGAATCTAAAAGTAATCTCTTTTTGAGTATCGATATCTACTATAAGAGATCTGCCCTCTTCTCTTGTTCATGCCAAGAATCTCCCCCACTTCAAGAGTATGCTTTTTTTCTTCATAAAAATAAGGTTCATATTTTTCTTCTTTCACATTATCTATACTGACGTAATAAGAATTTGCTATTTCATCATAGGAAAAGGTTTTTTCTGTTGCTTAATTATCTTGAATATCATTTCTTTGTCCAATTAGGGAATCGTTAAACAATTGTTCTTCACTACATCCTGTAAGAGCAATTGTGTATGGGTTTTTATAGTTAAAGCTTTTTTTATACCTTTCTAGACTGAATTTCTGCGATCTTTTCTAAAACTTCTTTTGCATTACTTTCATTAATTTCGGTATATCCTAATTCTTTTAGTGCCTGTACTTTTGCGGTGTTTAGTTCTTGTGTACGACTAAGTTTTTCCTCGTTTTTATGTTCAATGTCTTGTACAAATCTTTTATGTGTTTCGGTTATTTTTGATTTAGAAGCTCCGCCATTATTGTATAATGTCATGGCACTAAATAAAATGCTTTCAAAGATGAACTGTTGATCCCTATTATAAATAAATTCCATTGGATCAGTAAAACCTAAAGATTTAGACATATAAGCTAAAATATAGTTTAATTCTGGAGTTGTTTCCGTAGACTGTAGGAAGTGATATAAATAACAGTATGTATTATAAGTGTCTTTTGATTTATCATCTAATAGTTTTTCCTTTAATAGTCCAATAATATCTGATAGTATTTCTTGCTCTTTTTTATTAAAACATTTTAGGTCAGTTAAGATTTCTTTATTAGAGGAATCCTTAACTCCTTCATTTAATCTATATTCCACTTCTATTATATACTCTCCTGTTATTTCAAGGGAATTTAACTCCTCTATTTCTTTTAGATTTAATAAACTAAGTAATTTTACTATCTTTTCCTTTGGCCAGTCATTTAATGAATCTAATGCCAGATAATTATAAAGCATTTGTCTGGATACTCCTAAGTATTTTGCTAGGCGTACTTTACTAATTCCTAGTTCTGTTAATAATTGATTTAATTGTTTCATAGTGATTACTACCCTCCTATTATCATTTTATCTTGCTTTACGTAAATAGTCAAGAAAAAAGTATGTAAACTGTTTTACATACTGGAAATTATGATATAATGTTAACTTTCTACTTTTTATTATAATAAATACCAAAGTTTTTTTTCATTTTTTCGAACCTCTTTTATAATTCCTCCTCCAATGCAAATATCATGATCATATATGACACACGCTTGTCCAGGAGTTACAGACTTAACAGGAGGATGATAGCTAATGATAAGATTTCCATTTTTTAAATACTCTATTTCTACCTCAATGTCTTCTTGACGATATCTAAATTTTGCAAATGCCGTTTTAGGTCTTAATTCACAGTTGAAATTGACCATTTCAACAATACAACTAGTAGAATATAAATATTCATTATCTCCAAAAGAAACATATAAAACATTGTTTTCTAAGTCTTTTCCTACTACAAACATTTTTTCCTTATTTCCACCAATATTTAAACCTTTTCTTTGCCCAATGGTATAATACATTAAACCGCAATGAGTTCCAACTACTTTTTTAGTAGCAATATCTATAACATTTCCACTTTTAGCAGGTAGATAGTTCATTAGAAAATCTTTAAAATTTCTTTCTCCGATAAAGCAAATACCGGTAGAATCTTTTTTATTTGCTGTGATAAGACCATATTCTTCTGCAATTTGTCGAACCTCTTTTTTACTAATATTTCCTAGTGGAAATAGTACATTTTCTAATTGCTCTTTACTTAATTGAGATAAAAAATAAGTCTGATCTTTATTTTGATCGAAAGCCTTTTTTAAATATCCATCTTCTAGTTTTGCATAATGTCCTGTTGCAATGTAATCTGCACCTAAATCTTTTGCTTTTTTGACAAAATAATCAAATTTAATGTATTTATTACACATAATATCAGGATTTGGAGTTCTTCCTTTTTTTAACTCATCTAGAAAGTAAGTAAATACATAATCCCAATATTCTTTGATGAAATCTATTCGGTGTAGTTTTATACTTAGTTTATTACATACTTCTAATGCATCATTATAATCTTGTTCTTGAGGGCATATCTCTTGCTCTTTTAAGGTGGGATTTCCTAAAATATCATTGTTTAGAGAAGAATCCCAATTTCTCATGAATAATCCTTCCACTAAATAACCTTGATTCTTCAAAAGAATAGCGGCAACAGAAGAATCTACTCCCCCACTCATTCCAATAATTACTTTTTTCATAATCTTCACCTGTTCATATTATACAATAGGTATTTAATTTTGAAAAGTTTAGATTACCCTTTTCTATTTTTAAGGCATACTAATACTTATTGTAATAAAGAAATATGACCTATAAATATAATTTATATTGACAAAAAGCTCCGGGGGGGGGGTATACTGTAAGCATAGAGTAAATAAGTATGGAGTGATAGCAGTGAAAAAGAAAGTAAAAAAGTGGATAGAAAGGAATTATAAACTATTAATAGGGATTGTAATAGGAGGGATTATATCAGCAGTAGGAGTTTATGCAGCAACTATGATATCTAGTTCTAATATTTCTTATGATAATAAATCATCAGGGTTAACATCTACAGATTTGAAGGGTGCGATAGACGAGTTGTATGAAAAATCAGATGAGATAAAATGTGGAACAGAGGAGTTTTATGTATTGTATTCATTAGGGGATTCTATTCATGTTTTAACGAAGTATCCAATTGAGGGTGGACATGCTTCATTTGAGCTAGTTCATAAATCAGAATCAGCTTGTCTTGATATGGAAAATGTTGTAGAAATAGAAAATCCATCCTATGCCCAAAATAAAACTTGTGGGAAAGAGAACTTTAAATGTAGTGGAACTGGTTTTTCATCACAATATAAAGAGGTATTAAACAGGATAGGATTATCTAGTGATATTGAAGTGATAAAACCTTCCTTTTCTGAGTTGAATAAAGCTGGATGTAATTTTCAACTATCACCGGTTTATGGAAATGAAGGAAGCTGCGAGGCTCTTTCTTGGTTATCAAATGTAGCAGTGACTGATGTTATAATAGGTCCTAATACCACTGCTGTTGTATCCAGTAACAGGGTTGATTTGAATAGACAACTTTGCAGTCATTATCAGGAAGATTGGTACGAAAAGTTAATAGTAAAAATTCCAATTAAGAATATTTTAATGTGAATAGTTATTTTGGTCTGTTTATATTCTTAGTAATTTTAATATATTTGGTACTATATATATTTCAATTACACTGCTTATGATAATTAAAATAAGAGAAAAAAGTAAAATCTTTATATATTTTTTCATAATATTTTTAAACCTGATCTCTTTTTTTAAAAAAAGTAATCGGTTTAAATTTTTAGAAAATAAAATTCCATAATAACTAAGTGTCATAATAGTAAATAGATTAATTACTAATGGGATCATATAGATAAGTGCTGCTATTATACCTTTCCAATGGTAAAAGTAGATAAAACTACTAATACTAAATCCTAAAATGAAACTTTTTATAATTAAAAATAGAAGTATGATAGGAATTCCAATAATGGAGATTCCAAAAATCCATATGAATGTCGTAAAAATGATATTAGAGGAAAGACAATGAATAAATGCCTTAGTATAGTTTAATTTTTTTAAACTGGTGAAAAAGACTTGTAGATTTTCTTTGATCATAATTTTATTACTTTTTGATAAAACGGCAATACAGAAAATTCCCAAAAGTACGGAAATGAATGTAATAATTAGTAATTTTAATAATAGTTTGTTTTTTTTGATATTTCTTTTTCTCATATTACTCACCTATCCAATCATATTATGGGAAATAGAGAAATATTTCTAAATCCAATTTACTTTTTCCTACAATTATTTTATAATGAATTTGAGGTGGAATCTATGAATAAAAAAGTAATTAAAATTATTTCTATTATTTTAGTTGTTGTAATGTTAATTGGTTTTCTTAGCGTTTTATTATATATATAATAAATGAATTCAATGAAATAAAAAGGAACTGTATAAGAAAAGCAGTTCCTTTTTATTTTTCAATATAACCTTCTACTTCTGGAGTTACTGGTTCTATTTCTTTTTGATTATACTTATTTAAAATATCATTAATTCTTTTACTATCCTTAGCAATATATAATAAAAATAATCCAGCTATTCTATTTACTGTATATTCATTCAATATTTTAACATCATCAACAGCTATTTTATATTTTGTTACAATATCTGAGATGGGACCATATTTAAATAGATAATTCGTTAAAGAATGGGCAACAACATCGATTTGTCTATCTTTACTTTTTATCCTTATTTTTTTCCATATCTTCATACTTTCACATCCATTTCACTATGGTTATATATTATATAATAAATTAATCAATTATTCTAGTACTTCTTTTGCTTCTATATTGTTTTTTTCAAATACAGATAATACACCATTTGTTATAGTAGCTAGATCGGAAGAGCACACGTCTGA
>CAJUJA010000076.1 GCA_910586635.1 uncultured Bacilli bacterium
TTTATTTGTTTTCCTTTCTTTTCTCATTTCTTATACCTTTTCCAATCGGGTAACGAAATATTATCCATACCAAAAAATAGAAATAAAGAATATATCAAGTAGTCCTATTGTTTTGGACGCTATTTATCTAGATGGAAAAAAACAAAAAATTGATCATTTATACGATAGTAATTTTGATTTGATTCACGATGCTTCTTTCAAAACAGAGTATAAAATTCAAAATGAAAATACGTCTTTATATAAGGCTACTTTAGCTCCTAGTGATACATATATTTTAAATGTAGATAAGAAGAAAAAAATAGAAATACAGTTTCAAAGAAAAAAGACTAGTTATTCCGTATCTATTCATCATAAAAAGGTAAAGATTTCTTCATTTGAGTATGATGCTTTGTCAAAAAAGGCAGTCCAAATGGGAAATTATAATAGTAAGTATGTATACTATAATCAAAAAGATTGCAATAGGGTAGTATCTAGTATTACAGTTTTATTATTTTGGATTGGGAATTTTTTATTGATTACTTTTTGTTTTGGAAACAGAAAATTTGAATCTTTACTTTTATTAGTTTGCTTACTGGAATGGAATCCATTTCAAAATCTATCTATAATATTTAGATGTCTATTATATCTGTTTTTCTTTTGGATATTTAGAAAATATAAAAGGGATTTTATTCAAAATAGGAAATATCAGCTTTTATTCTTTATTAGTAGTTTGTATATTAGTTTTTCTATACTGGGAAGTATGATTATTAATAGTTTTTCTTTTATTTCTTTTATATACTATGGTTTACTAACTTTATTCTTTTATTGTTTGTTTCCCATTTTTATAGAAAAAATGGACTCTTTTCGTCAGAAACTTCTCTATAAAAAACAAGTAGATACCAATCAATTGATTTTTCATAGTATTTTAGTATTCTGTATCCCAGTTATTATTTTATTTTTATATCAACAATTATTTTATCCTTATATTTATTTAGCGGATAGTACAATGCAAATGTGGGATATTATGAATGATACTTTATCTAATTGGCATCCTTATTTGCATACTCTTCTATTAAAGTTATTCGATCATTTTTTTGGTAATCTGAATTGGTTTATTTGCTTCAGAATCTTAATTTGTTCTATCTTATTAAATCAAATATTATTTTATTTTTATAAAAGGGGAATGAAATTAGTATGGGTATATTTGATTGCTATTTTTTTTAGTATTATTCCGACAACAGGAATTGTTATGGTGACTTTATTAAAAGATGTTGATTTTGTTTTATCTTTTGTAGCCTTGAGTTTTTATATGTATCTTATAGTTTGTGATTTTTCTACTTTTCATAAAAACAAATGGAATTATGTATTTTTATATTTATCTCTAATAGGAGTAGGCTTTTTTCGCCATAATGGTATTTTCGTTTCTATATTGATTTCCATTTTTCTTTTTCTATTTTTTATGAAGAAGAAAAAGTGGTTGGTGGAAATTGTAGTTTTGTTATTTGTAATATCTGTAGTGGTAATTCAAGGACCGTTGTATAGAATTCTAAAAGTAGAAGATGCTCCTAAAAATTTTAATATAGCAACCATGATTCATGGTCTTGGTTATATTATGGTGGAAGATCGTTCAGAATTTTCTAAAGACACTTATCAGTATCTAACTGAGAATGTATTAACTGTTAAAGAATTTGAGTTGTATTATGATCCATATAATATTGATCTTCTTCTTCATTATAATCATCAAGATGAGCCAAGAAAAATTAGGAATTTAGATTTAGATCAAGGCAAGATCATTCAGGTATATTTAAAACAGGTTTTAAAAAGTCCTATTTATTTACTCAAAGATCGTTTATATGGAACCGATATTATTTGGAATGTAGTAGAAGATGATCGCATCAATATTTTAAAATACCAGACTTTATATGATGAATTTGATAAAAACTATAAGCAAGAGGAAATTTTAAATAGTAATCATTCGACTATGATTACTAAGTCCCTACATTTTGTATCCTCTAATTTTTTGATGAATATGTTATGTTTTAGGGTAGGTTTTCTTCTTGATTTAGTAATTCTTGTTATTAATTACCGAGTAGTAAAACGAAGGAAAAAAGGTCTCGTTATTTTATTACCCTTGTTTATTAATTTGATTACCTTATTGCTCGCTATGCACTATCAGGCTTTTCGTTATGTTTGGATGGTTCCTCCAGTTACTTTTTTGTTTATTTTAACTACTATTTTTGATAAAAAAATGGGAGAGGTTTGTTGACAAGTATTAGTAATTTTTATATGATAATGAAAGAAAGTAGTGTGGTTGTATGAAAAATACAGGTGTAGCAGATAAAATTATAAAAATTTTGTTTGCTATTGCTATGATTCTAGGGGCTTTTTTTACTTTAGTTTATATCTTTTATACATCAACCGCACTATTAACATCAGACTCTGTAATTACGGATGTTTTAGCTCATCAGCAAGTAGTAAACCATCAAATCTTATTAAGTAGTTGGTATTATGGAAATGAATTTTGGTTATTCTCATTAAGTATACCAACCCTTATTATATCTTTTTTTATTAAAAATAATCTTTTATTAAGACAAGTTAGTGTTTTAATTACAGCCGTATTCTTTTTTATTCTTTTATATCAAACGGGTAAAAAGTTTATAGGAAAAAAAGAGGCACTTTTATTAGTTATTATATTTTTAACGGGAGTTTCTTATAGTGTTTTGGACTATTTTTATGCATTTAATGCTTACTTAACTGTGGTTATTAATTCGATGCTGTTATTGTACCTATATTATAAATCCTTTGAGGAAAAAGGAGGTAAAATTTTTTATATTTTGTCTCTTGTGTTTACTTTTTTGTTTAATATGGGAAGTTTGCGATATTTTCCTTCTGTAACGATTTCTTTTTTTCTTACAGAGTTACTATTTCTTATTGTTCATTATAAAAATGAGAAGGTACCTAAGATGATAAAAAAATCGGAATTAACCATAAAAAAATTGTTGGGTATTTTTCTTTGTAGTATCCTTGCTTTGTTTACCTTTATAATACTAACTAATCATTATCATTATGAACAGAGGGCAGGGAGTATGTATAGATCGAGTCTTAGTGGAGATTCTGTTATAAGAAAATTAGGAGCAGTAGTCTCTTGTGTTCACAATTTTTTTGGATATGATAATAAAAATCATCCATTAGTTTTTTTAACAGGAAAACAATATTTTGTGAATAACCATAAAAAAGTACCCTTCTTTTCTGTTTTTAATTTTACTATTTTAATAAAAATTACTACCTGTATTGTTTTTATGATTATAATTCCTATTATGTTATATAAAAACTATAACAAAAATTCTAAACAGATTAATTTTCTTTTAGTATTTAATACCATATCTTGGTTTATGATGATATATCTATATGTTTTTTCTCCTAATTTTTTCTATCATTATTCAGAGTTGAAATATTTTATATTTAATATCATAGTGTCTATTATTTTAGGAATTTATTTTTTGTACCAGAGATTTGCTGTTGCAAGAGTTAAAAAAAATATAGTAAATATTCTTATTTTGCTTTATTTATTTTCCAATTTATATACAACAGCTTGGACGATAAAAGATCATGATGGAAAAGTAATGAAAGAAAAGTTTGAATTAGTACAAGTATTAAAGAAGAATAAGCTCACCTTTGGTTATGGAGGATTTTGGAATGGATTATTAACCTATTATTTGTCCGATTATAAAATTACAGTTGCTAGCGTTGATTTTGATTATGGATACATCAAGCCATATAGGTGGTATTCAGATGAAAGTTGGTATCAAAAAAATCATGTAGGTAGAACCTTTATTATCTTAGATCAAATCTCTAAATTAAAATTTGATTATTATAAGGATAGGTATCCTAAGCCAGATAAGGTCTTGAAATGTAAGGGGTTTATTATATATGTTTATAATGAAAATCCCTTGTTAGAAAATTTGGCATAATTATAAATATATAAGTAGAATGGAATGGATTTTATGAAAAAGAATTTTAAATTTAATTTAGATTTTATTTTATTTATGCTAATGTTATTGGGGCTTTTTTTAACTCTGATTTATATCTTTTATACATCAACAGCATTATTAGCATCTGATTCAGTACTCGCTAATGTAGTTACTCATCAGCAGGTACTCAATAGGACTCTTTTATTAAACCATTGGTATTATGGAAATGATTTTTTCTTGTTCTCTATTAATATTCCTATTTATTTTTTGTCTTTTTTTGTAAAAAATGTGAGATTATTAAAGCAAATTGGAAGTTTATTTATAGCAATTCTTTTCTTTATTCTTTTATATCAAGTGGGAAAACGTTTTTTAGGAAAAAGGGAAGGACTATTATCTATTATTATATTTTTAACAGGAGTTTCTTATAGCGTTTTAGATTATTTTTATGCTTGGGATACTTGTTTACCAATTGTTGTTCAGGCGATTCTTTTATTATATTTATATTATAGGGGAATAGATAGTGAAGAACGTAAGAAATTCTATTATATTTTGTCTTTGATTTTTACATTTTTATTTACTATAGGTAATTTGCTTTATTTGCCACTAGTGATTTTTCCATTTTTACTTACGAAATGTTTTATTTATCGTACAAGTTTGCCATGGAAAAAATTAGGCGGGATTTTTCTTGTTAGTGTTGTGGCCTTTTTTTCTTTTCATATTTTATGTATAAATAATTCATATAATCTTTCGCAAGTTGCAGGAAAAAATGAAGAAGAAAGTATTAGTTTAGGCACAAAGTTAGAGTCTATTATTGATATGAATCTTAGTTTCTTTGGGTATGATAATAGGGATCATGTATTATCTAAAAGTGCTGGAAGTCAGTATTTTTTACAGAATCATCAGGAGTATTCGATTGTATCTATTCATGGAATTGTAGATTTTATTCAATTAGCTGCTAATATATTTTTTATGATTGTAGTACCTACTTTGTTGTATAAAAATTATAAGAAGAATTCTAAATCGGTAAATTTTCTTCTACTTTTTAACTCTATAGTTTGGATTATTATGATTTTATATTATATTTTATCTAGTCATTTTCATTACAATTCTGTCGATTTAAAATATTTCTTGTTTCTTTTTGTAATCAATATTATGTTAGGTACTTATGTTTTCACATCTTATTTTTCAAAATATAAATTATATTCCTCTCTCTGTGGTTGCTTCTTAATTAGTTATCTTGTTTCTAATTTATATACTACAGGTTTAGTGATTAAGAATCATAATCAACAAGAGATTAATAGAAAAATGGAATTAGTAGAACTTTTAAAAAAGAATCATCTTACTTTTGGATACGGTAGTTATTATAATAGTTTATTAACTAGTTATTTATCTAATTATCAAATAACAGTAGCTAATGTTCAGTATCAATCTG
>CAJUJA010000077.1 GCA_910586635.1 uncultured Bacilli bacterium
AAAGGGGAGCCGATCGAATTTTGTGATATTGACCAAATGTATTTTATTCTCATGGAAAATGAAAATGTAATATTTGCTGAGAAATATTTAGATTCTGAGGCGAATGAAAGGTATTATGCTAACGCTTCTTATACAGCAAAAGCAAATGATATAGTTGTTTCAATTAATGAATTGATTAATTACGAAGCAGAATATCGTGATTGTTATACTGTCTCTGAACTAGCTACTATTTATTCTGAATATAGCAGAGAATATGAGGTGGAAAATTATTCAGGAGCCTATCAAAAAACACCTTAATATTAGGAGGAGATTTTTATTGTGAATGTAGAGCAAGAAAATATTAGAATTGATAAATATTTAGCAGAAAAATTAGAATTATCTCGTAGTAAAATTCAAAAGATGATTGAAGAGGGAGATATTTTGATTAATGGAAAAAGAGTTTCCTCAAATTACAAAACAAAATTAAGGGATAAAGTAGAAATCCGTGACGTATCTAATAATGATATTTTAATAGAAAAAGAGAATATCCCATTAGATATTGTATATGAAGATCATGATTTGTTAATTATTAATAAGAAAAGTGGGATGGTAGTTCATCCAGCTCCAGGGCATTATAAGGGCACATTGGTAAATGCCCTTTTATATCGTTTTCAACTAGATTATACGGATGACATACGACCAGGAATCGTTCATAGACTAGATAAAGACACTAGTGGGGTGATGATGGTTGCTAAAAATGAGGTTATGCATGATATTTTAGCTAATATGATTCAGGACAAAAAGGTCAGGAGAAGTTACGTTGCTTTAGTAGAAGGGATTATTCCTCATGAAACTGGGACAATTGATGCTCCTATTGGTAGAGACCCTAATAATAGGCAAAAAATGGCAGTAACAGAGGTGAATGGGAAAGACTCTATTACTCATTTTAAAGTATTAGAAAGATTTAAAAATCACACCTTTATAGAATGTATATTAGATACAGGAAGGACTCATCAAATTAGGGTACATCTTTCCTATATCAATCATCCTGTTGTAAATGATCCCATTTATAATAAAAAGAAATCAACTTCATTTGGGCAAATGCTTCATTCTAAAAGTATTGAGTTTATTCACCCGAAAACAGGGAAACAAATTCATTATGAAGTAGATCCACCCAAGGAATTTGTAGAAAAGTTAGAGGAATTTAGAAATGAGTAATCAAAAAGAAGGAGAAAGATTTCAGACTACAAAAATTGCTAGTATTTTAGGGATTTTTGGAAATTTATTTTTACTAATTATAAAAGGAATTGTTGGATTTTTAACTTCCAGTCAGGCGATGATTGCAGATAGTTTTAATAGCTTTTTAGATATTTTTTCTTCTATTATGACTTTTATTGGAAATAAAATTGCATCGAAGCCAAGTGATGATTGTCATAATTTAGGACATGGGAAAGCAGAGTATATATTTTCTATGATAATTAGTATTTCTATGGCATATTTATCATTAAAAGTATTTACTAATTCTTTTATGAGCCTATTTCATAAAAATGTATATCATTTTTCTATTTGGCTTATTGTAGTTTGTATTATTACAATTTTTGTAAAATTTTTTCTTTATCTTTATACTAGAAAATTATCAAATAAATATCATAATCTATTAATTGAAGCAAATTCTAAAGATCATAGGAATGATTGTGTTGTAACCCTTTTGACTTTAATATCGTCTATTCTTAGTATAAATGGCTTTTATTTCTTTGATAGTTTAGTAGGAATGATAATTTCTATTTGGATTTTTATTACCGCATTAAAAATCTTTTTGGAGAGTTATGATGTATTAATGGACAAATCAATTGATGAAAAGACAAAGGAAAGAGTCTATGAATTAATCAGGAAACATAAAGAAATTAAGAAGATCGTTCACTTTAATTCAACACCGGTTGGATATCGCTATCAACTTTCATTTACTATTTATGTAGATGGAAATTTATCTACTTTTGAAAGCCATGAGATTGCTGATAGGTTAGAAGATGAAATAGAAGAAAATATTCCAGAGATTTATTTAACTATTATTCATGTAAATCCTGTGGAAGTTAGAAAGAAAAAAACGATCAAAAGTAAACATGTAGGGTGTTATGGAGTAGTATATAATGAGAATGGACAAGTACTTTTAATAAAAAAATCAAGGGGTGCTTATAAGGGAAAACTAGATTTACCAGGTGGTGGTATTGAGTATGGTGAAGATGCCAAGGACACTTTGAAACGTGAATTTTTAGAAGAAGTAGGAATCAAAATTAATAGTTTTAAACTAAGGGATATTATAACACACTTTGAATTGTGGAAAGTAAATAAAAACTTGTATGAAAATTTAGAGCATATTGCAATTATTTATGATGTTAAAATAGATAGAAAAAGTTTTAATCAAATTAAAATAGATCCTGATGGTCTAGATTCTTTAGGAGCACAGTGGTTCGATATAAAAGAATTGAAAGAAGAGGATTTATCACCTCTTGCCAAATGTATTATGAGAAATACAAAATAGTATTAATAGATTTATGAGGAGTAATGATATGAATATTAGTCTTGAGTTATATAAAGTATTTTATTGTGTTGCTAAAAATAAAAGCATTACAGGGGCATCAAATGAATTAATGATTTCACAACCTGCAGTTAGTAAGGCAGTAAAAACACTTGAGAATCAAATGAATTTGAGGTTATTTGAAAGGACAAATAATGGGGTCAAATTAACAGAAATTGGACAACTTATTTATAGAAGAGTAGAAAATGCTATACAATTAATTGAGTCAGCAGAAAATGATGTGAAATCGATATTAAATATGGAGTTAGGCACTCTAAGAATTGGAGCTTCCAAAGTAATTATTGATGAATTTTAATGCCATATATTGTAAAGTTTAAGGATAAAAATCCAAAAATAGAAGTAAAAATATTAACTGATAATACGAATATATTGGAGCAATATGAGTTAGGCCTAGTAGATATTATATTTACAAATATGCCTGCAGAAATTCCAAACAAATGTAAATTTGTAAAACTAATCACTCTTCATAATTGTTTTGCAGCAAATGAAAATTATAAGCAATATCAAGGTAAAAAATTAAAAGCTGTTGATTTAGCAAAAATTTCATTACTTTTACTAAATAGAGGGACTATTAATAGAGCTAGAATCGAAGAATATTGTAGTAAAAAAAATATATGGGTTTATTGATCAAGCTAGCCGAAATTTCGATGATCTTTCATATAGTGTTAGTTATGGATATCAATATACCGATCATGACGGAAAAATAATAAGTAGAGAAAATTTTGAAACTCAAGAAGAAAGAAATCAATCTGCACTTGAAGAAGTAGGATATGACTTTAATCAGTTAGATTGGGGTGATAAGATTAGTCCTAGCAAGAGGAATCCTGATGATTCAAAAATAGTTACTAAAAAATAGTAGGAAAATCATGAAATTGTAAATTTTATAAATAGTTTGATTTTTTGATTGAATAAAAATATGATTATAGAAATGCTTGGTGAGGATGATATAAAAGAAGAATTAGAAAATGGAAAATTATTTAAACTTAATCTTGATGTTTTATTAAAGGAAAAGTATTTAGGAATGTATTACAGTCAAAACAATTTCAATTTAGCTTTGAAAGAATTTATTATAATTATGGGTCTGGCTTAGAACTTGTAGATACTTATAAATAGCCTATAATTAATCCCCTAAACATAGAATTATTGATAAGTACATGATATAACTTTCGGTTATATCAATATGAAAAATACGTATTTTACGAAATGACCAACAAGAGTTAAAATATAGGCATATTTTCATGAAAGGGGAAAATTTTATGGAAAATCCAACTAACAATGAGTCTGAGTCATTAAGGCTATTAAAGTCATTGGCTGATATAGTTCAAAATGGAAATAATGAAGATATTCTAAACTTAGATAGTTTAATTCAATCTGTTCATTCTAAAGCAGATAAAATTAGAAGTAATGCAGAAATACAAAAAGGATATGAAAAAAGACTAGAGCAAGAGGCAATTGTAAAATATCCTATATCTCAAAATGTAACTGATGTTGTAGCTTCTTCTTCATTAAAAAGGATGACAGTAACATACTCTGATAATCAACTAACAGAACAAGAAAAGATGAAACAAGCTCATGATCAAATAAACACTCTAGCCAAAGAAATCTTTAATTCTCACTACGAAAAGGCTGCACCAGTTTTAGGAATGTTTGGCTATTTCATGGGAATAGAAGATGAAATTTATTATCTATATGATCATAGGGGTGAAAAACTTTGTGAATTGACTATTGAAGTTATTCTAGATAGAATTAATCCAGATGGCTTTACTCTAAATGGCTTTACCTATGAAGGTGCTGTTAATGATACAAGAGTGCAGTATGCTTATTCAAAGAACGAAACTAATTCTGATGGTACTTTAATTTATCGGAATGTCATCATAGTGGATAATATTCAAAAACAGGGTGAGGCATATTCTGGTAAACAAGTAAAAATTGAATTAGGTGGAAGACTACATGAAGGATCTGAAGTTCCATGGATTGAAGTAACTATTACTAAACCTGATTCTGATGAAAAGATAACAAAATTTTATGTTGATCCATATGACTTAAGGTTAAAAATTAAAAATAATTTTGGACTATATGGAAATTTTGAAGATGGAACTGTTCGATCTGTTCATTACACGGATACATCAACAACACCATATGTTAAGACATGTGCCTTACTTTTACATGAATTTAAGGAAAAAGGTAATAGTTATAATATTTCCATAGATAGAAAAAATAATTATTCCGAAATTCCAATTAAATATACTCATAGAACAGTATATTTCAAATCTGAAGATAGAGGTAATCCAGAAGTAAATGAATATTCATTCAACGAATGTGGTAATGCTAATAAACTTGCTTGCGAATATTTAAAAACTTCAAGGGTAAAAAATTTATATAATCATATTCTTGGATGTATAGATACAGAAGCAAATGGTATGAAAGATTTTATTCATAAAAATTATCCATTTACTGAAAGTTTTGAAAAAATTATGATTCAAACGCCTGCTAGTGAACAAGAAGAATTAGTGAATTCATTCGCTATACAAGATGCTAATGTTTCATCAGAAAATGGAAAAAATGATAAAAAGTACTTAAAACGTAATCAGAAGTAGTTTAATATATATAAAATAGTACAATATCAATTGATGTATAAAGTTTATGCACAGAAAATATGATGAAATTGTAGTAATCATAAGGAAACAAAAAATTTAATGAAAGAGTTAGAAAGTTTAATAATGTATTATAAAAAATACAAAATAATATTAATAGATTTATGAGGAGTAATGATATGAATATTAGTCTTGAGTTATATAAA
>CAJUJA010000078.1 GCA_910586635.1 uncultured Bacilli bacterium
ACGACTTATTGCTTTTTTTGTATATAAAAGGTGTCACATCAATTGTAACGCTACACTTAATCATTGCATTCTTAGAGTATTTTTCTTGAAAAACTTTTTAATTATTAGTATAATTAAATTTATAGTAGAGAAAGTATAAGAGGGGATATTTATGTTTGATAAGATTGTTTATATCAGTGATCGTTCAGCAGACGTTAAAATAAAAGATAGCGAACAAATTGCCATTAATCTAATGAATATGCATTTGATTTTCGAAGATAATGACAAAAAGATTTTAGGAGAAGTAGATGATATTGATAAGGATCTCGTTAAGGTAAGATTCTTAGGAGAAATATCTAATGGAAGGTTAATGGGAGGAGTTATTAGAAAACCATCCCTAGACTCAAAAGTGAGAGTCATCCAGAAAGAAGAAGTTCCACTGATTCTAGGAGATAAGAAACCGGGATATATGCCACTTGGAGTAAGTCCCTTTTATAATGATTATCCAGTCTATTTAAACGTAAATGGCTTTTTTAGCAACCACTTTGCTATTTTTGGAAATAGTGGATCAGGAAAGAGTTGTGGCGTATCTAGAATTATTCAAAATATGTTTCATGATCGAACTTTGTATCCCTATAAGTCAAATATTATTATGTTTGATTCCTCTGCAGAATATTATAATGCATTTGTTGATTTAAATAAAATTGATCCCAACTTTAACTATAGATTTTATTCAACAAATGAAGCAGACGGATTGGGCGAAAAATTAAGAATTCCTATTTGGCTTTTAAATGTTGATGATTTGTGTTTACTACTTCAAATAACAAACCACTCTCAAATTCCAATTATCGAGAGAATGTTAAAATTAGCCATGATTTTTTCTGAGACAGGCTCTCAATCTACAGACTATAAAAACCATTTAATCGCAAAAGCAATTATGACAATTCTTTATACGAATGAAACTGCACCAAATAAAAGAAATGAGATTTTCTCTATCCTAGCTAGTTGTTCCACTCCACAATTTAATTTGGAGGCACAAGTTCAGGGGATTGGATATACCAGAAAATTTAGAGAATGTTTTCTAATAGACAATCAGGGACAATTTTCAGAAAGTGTCTTGTTAACTGAATATGTTTCAAAACACATTAAAGAGGAATTTGATTCTTATGAACCAAAGGGTGGCGTATTTTACAACCTAGATACTTTAGAAAAAGCCTTAAACTTTACCCTAATTAGTGAAGGGTGGCTAAGAAATGAAAATACTTATGGAGATGCAGTAACGATTAAGGTACGCTTACACTCCTTAATAGTAGGACCGAATGCGAAATATTTTGACTATCCAGAGTATGTATCGATTGATAAATATCTATCTTCTCTATTAATTAGTAATGGAAGAAAGTATCAAATTGTAAATATTAATTTTGACGATGTAGATGATTCTTTTGCGAAGGTTTTGACTAAAATTTTCTCTAGACTTATCTTTGAATTTTCAAAAGCATTAAAAGATAGAGCTAGTATTCCTTTTCACTTAGTGGTAGAAGAGGCTCATAGATATATTCAGAATGATACAGATCGTTATTTAATTGGGTATAATATCTTTGAACGTATTGCAAAAGAGGGACGTAAATATGGAGTGATTTTAGGATTAATTTCGCAAAGACCAGTGGAGTTATCCGATACTGTTATCTCTCAATGTTCCAATTTCCTAATTTTTAAAATGAATCATCCAAATGATGTAGATTATATTCGAAAAATGGTTCCCAATATTAGTGATGAGATAGTAGAAAAACAAAAAACACTACAACCAGGAACAAGCTTAGGATTTGGAATGGCTTTTACGATTCCTTTAATTGTGAAATTACAGATGCCAAATCCGGAGCCTAGAAGTGGAAACTGTAATGTAGTTGATATATGGTCAGCAAATTCACAGGGAGGGCAACCTAATCAGCCTAAAATTTCAGAACCAGAATCGATACAAGGACAACCTATAAACCAAGATGTTCAACAACAACAGGTCATTCCTATGAATCCATTTCAAAATGAGTCACCCACCACTAATATAAATCCACAACAGGCAATAGTGTCACAATTTACAACAGTTGAGGAACCAAATGTTCCAATTGAAAACACTTTGAAAGAGGAACCTCTGATTACAGTCCCTATAAAGGCTGATGGTGGTAATAATGGAGTTCAGCCAGAATCTTTAAATATAGATGAAATTATAAATGGTCCTGATGAGGAATAAAAAGCTAGTTTATCTAGTTTTTTTATTGTATAATATTTTATAGGTGATAAAATGTTTGAAGGTTTAGGAGATAGATTACAAAATGTAATTCATAAGGTTAAGGGATATGGAAAAATAACAGAGGATAATATATCTGAAATGATGAGGGAAATTAGATTGGCATTATTAGAGGCCGATGTTAATTATAAGGTTGTTAAGGAATTTACCTCTACTGTAAGAGAAAAGGCACTAGGAGAAGAAGTGCAAAAAAGTATTAAACCAGGGGATTTATTTGTTAAAATTGTACAAGACGAACTTACTGATTTGTTAGGAGGGGAAAAGAAACCTCTTAATTTAAAGGGAAATCCGGCTACTTTAATGTTAGTAGGACTTCAAGGTAGTGGTAAAACAACAACAATTGGAAAACTAGCGAATCTTCTTAGAAAAAAACATAATAAAAAGCCTCTGTTAATAGCTTGTGATGTTTATAGACCTGCCGCTATTGATCAGTTGAGGCAAATTGGGAAGCAATTAAATATAGAGGTATATGATGAAGGAAAAAATAATCCTGTTCAAATTGCTAGTAATGGTGTTAAATATGCAAAAGAAAATGGTTATGACTACGTTCTAATTGATACTGCTGGAAGACTTCATATAGATGAGGATCTTATGCGGGAATTAGATCAAATAAAAAATGAAATAAATCCAGAGGAAATTCTATTAGTAATTGATTCCATGATGGGACAGGATGCTATTCATGTGATTACTGGTTTTCATGATCAGTTGCCATTAACGGGAGTTGTATTAACAAAGTTAGATGGAGATACAAGAGGTGGAGTCGCTCTATCTGTAAGACATCTAACCAATGTGCCCATTAAATTTATTGGTGTTAGTGAAAAAATGGACGGAATTGATTCGTTTGATCCCGAAAGAATGGCTGGAAGAATTTTAGGAATGGGCGATATTGTCTCATTAGTAGAAAAAGCAACAGAAGCAATTGATGAAAAGGAAGCAGAAAAAACTGCCAAAAGAATGCAAAGTGGGAAGTTTGACTTAGAGGATTTTTTATCTACTATGAAGCAAATGAAAAAACTAGGTCCACTTGAGAATTTATTAAAATTAATTCCAGGGGCAAAAAAAATGGGCTTAAGTAGTGTTAAAATAGATCCAAAACAGATGGCACATATAGAAGCGATTGTTCTTTCTATGACCCCAAAAGAGAGGAGAAATCCAGAAATTATAAAAGCAAGTAGAAAAACGAGAATTGCTAAGGGAAGTGGAACCTCAGTTCAAGAAGTAAATAAGCTCTTAACTCAATTTGATCAAATGAAGAAAATGATGAAGCAAATGTCAAATGGAAATTTTAAAATGCCGTTTTGATAGATAGGAAGAAAATAGATACAAGGAAAACTATTTTATAAAAGTATGTATCTTTTTTTATTGTTCTTTTAGAAATGGGCATAATATATATGCAAAAAAAATGATTGAGAATAGAATAGAACAGATAGGAGGAAAGCATATATGTTTAAAAGACCAATGGAATTCGATATGAATTCTACTATTGCAGGTAATAATAATACTGTAGACCAAGAGATGAATGTTGATATCAATATGATGTCAAACAATCAAATGGATTCTCAAGTAAGTGGAGGAAGCTGCTGTAATCCAATTTCAGAGGCTCCACAAGTAAAATGTGTACATAGAACAATCGTACATGAAGTTCCACATGTATGTCCAATCAAAACTAGAATTATCAATCACCATGTTTATAAACATACATATAGACCAGAATATTCATGTAGTGAAGAAAATACTGTTACTAATGTACAATGTGGTTCTTGCTGTAATTTTAGATAATTTACATAACTTTAAACGTAAAAAAATGTCTAATTGTGTCACGTAACTTGATTTCTTGACAGGGTTAATTTATCCTTATAATAGGAGTGTGATACAATGATTTATCCATCTATTGATAAACTACTAAATATTGTTGAATCAAAATATGAGTTAGTTCATATTGCAGCTAGGCGTAGTAAAGAAATTTCCAAGACAGAGTATTTACAAATGCCAGAAAGTACATATAAATGTCAAAAAAATATTGGTAGAGCATTAGAGGAAGTTACAGAAGGACTTCTGAAAATAAGAGAAAGTGAATAACTATTTTCTCTTATTTTTTTGATTGACACAAGAACATATGTATGATAGTATAAATTTGTAATTATTGTATAGTTAAAATTTGTAAGCAAAATCTTATTGACAGGTGATGGAATGAAAATAGAAAAATATGAAAAGTTAAAAAATGGAAAATATGAATTAATCATGGAATATGATGAAAAAATTGAGTTGCATGAAGATACTATACTAAAATTTAATTTATTACTTACAAAGAATATTAAGGATAATTTAACAGAAATTTTAGAATTTGATCGAGGATGGGAGACCTATTATCGTGCTTTAAAATATTTAAAAGTAAAACCTAGAAGTAAAAAGGAAGTATTAGATTATTTACTAACATGTGAATACAAAAAAAATGATATAGAAAATGCCCTGAAAAAATTAGAACAACAAGGATATCTTGATGATTTATCCTATGCAAAAAGTACCCTAAATCATAAATTGATTACAACCTCTAATGGCCCTTTTAAAATTAAAAATGAGTTATTAAAAAAGGGAGTGGATGTTGGTATAGTACAACAGGTATTAGAGGAATATAGTACAGATATTCAATTAGAGAAAATTAGAAAAATAGTGAATAGAATGATAAAATCTAATCGCAATAAAAGTATTAAAATGTTACAGAGGAAAATAATTACTGATTTGATATCGCAAGGGTTTTCTAAAAAAGAGATTCAAATAGTAATTGATGAATCAACATTTTTAGATGATAAGGAAATAGAAAAAAAGGAATATGAAAAATTATATAAAAAATTAAGTAGAAAATATAGTGGTGAAGAATTAAAGATTAAAATACATCAAAAAATGATTCAAAAAGGGTTTCATACAGAAAGTAGTGTATGATAAAACAGGAAATGAAATGTTTTTCTGTTTCTTTATTCAAATCTCAACCGCACCATTTTATTTATAATTTAATTCTATATCA
>CAJUJA010000079.1 GCA_910586635.1 uncultured Bacilli bacterium
ATTATAGACATTATAGCTTTAATTTACTTTTTGATAATTTTAATAATCCTGTTATTTATTAAATAATTTTTAAGGAGGGGTAGAAATATGAAAAAGATTATTTATTCATTTAATCCATCTACAAATGAGTTGTTGTGGATGGGAAAGCAAAGCACGCATATTGAAATCCTTAATGCAGTAGAAAAAGGAAAAAATGCACAAAAATTTTATTGCTTATTGTCTTTAGAGGAAAGGAAAAAAATTCTATTAAATTTTTCTGAAATTGTGAAAAGAGATGCGGAAAAATTAGCACGCATTATTTCTTTGGAAAATGGAAAGCCATTTTGGGAGGCAAAAACAGAAGTTGCTGCATTATCTAGTAAAGTTAATGCGGTAATATCATCTTTTGAAGAAAAAATGCATATTGTTGAGAAAGAATTAACAAATGGTAGACGTTCAATTACTAGATATAAAGCACATGGATTACTAGTGGTTATTGGTCCATATAACTTCCCTATGAGTATGCCTAATAGCCATATAATGCCTGCGATATTAGCTGGAAATTCAGTCATTTTTAAACCTAGTGAAAAAACTCCTATGTGTGCTGAAGTTTATTTTGAAATTTGGAAAGAAGCGGGATTACCAGATTCAGTTTTACAAATCGTCTATGGAGATGATAAAGTTGGAAAGAAATTAGTCCGAAATGATAATATTAATGGCGTTCTTTTTATTGGCAGTAGAAGGGCAGGCTTAGATATTAATACAGCCTTGGCCAAAAAAACTGATAAAATTTGTGTTTTAGAAATGGGGGGGAATAGCCCTTTAATGATTTGGGATTATGAAAATGTTCGTTATGCAATAAATATTGCGATTCAATCGGCATTTTTATCCGCTGGTCAAAGATGTTCGTGTGCAAGACGATTGATTGTAAATTCTAAATTAAAAGATTCATTTATTCCTTTATTTATAAAAGCAGTTTCTAACATTGTCATTGGCGATGCTTTTTCAGAAGATTTAATACCATTTATGGGACCAGTAATAGATGAAAACATTTTGATTAATTTTTATCAAAAATTTAATGAATATAAGAATTTAGGTGCAAAAATTTTGCTGGAGCCACACAAATTATCAAACTTAGGAACGAATTTTGTGACACCAGCAATATTAGATACAACTAATATTAATGTGCCAGATGAAGAGGTTTTTGGCCCTTTTTTGCAAGTTATTTTTGTTGATTCTTTTGAAGATGGAGTAGAGGAATGCAATAAAACATCTTATGGTTTGGCAGCTGGGATTGTATGTAAAGATAGAAACATTTATGAGCAATTTTTCAGTTTAGTCCAAGCAGGTATAATTAATTGGAACCAACCATTAACTGGTTCTTCTGGAACTGCCCCATTTGGTGGAATTAAATTAAGTGGAAATCATCATCCTGCAGGGTATTTTTCTTGCAATTATTGTTCTTATTCTGTTGCTTCTATAGAGTCGCCAGATACTTCTGAAATTAAAAGAATATCAAACGGGTTAAAATTTTAGGAGAATAAGAATGCAAAATGATTCAATACTTATAGAATTAAAAAATAAAATCGGAGTTGGAAAATTCAACTTGCCCATTTTTATAGACAAGCCAATCTATCTTGGTGAAAATACAAAAAGCATTTTAAAAAAGCAAAAAGTTTTAATAAGAAAATTTTTATCTATCGTATCAAATATAGCAAAGAATTCATTAAAAGATAATAGTAAAAATGAAATTAGAAAAATTTTATTTTCAGAATCAGTTTTAGGAATGGATACAGCATATTACAAATCGTTAGATGATTTTTGTTGGAATATTCCAGTGATGTTCAGAACAGATCAATCAATTGATGGAAAAATTTTTGAAATTCAAAGCCCTGGATCTGGTTGGGGTGATATTCCATTAATTTATACGAGTTTATCAGAAAAGTATCCAGAGTTTATTGAAAAAACTAGGAAATATGTTGAAGAATATACGAATTTTATAAAAAAAATTACCTCTAGTGATAACCCAAGAGTGGCACATTTTGAAGATGCATCTTCTAATCCTACTAGCATAAAATATTTAAAGGCAATAACGTCAAATGATATAAAGTATTGGGGATTAGATGGTGATGTTAATATGGAAGACGTTGACTATGTTGTGACGCATTCTGTAAATTCTTTAATAGGTTTAAACTGTTTTGAAAAATATAAAAGCCAAGCAAAACAAAAAAAACTTATTTTTTGCATTCAACCTAATTTCCTCTTTGATCAAAAAGCAATTTATTTATTGCCTTTTCTAAAAGAAACAAGTTCACTTTTTAATGAAGCTATTCGTCAATTATTTCCTTATACTTCCTATTTACATAATGGAGGGTTTTGTTTAAAAGATGGAAGATTTATTACTATTGAAAAATTTTCCAAACTTATTTCTAGTGAACGAAGATATTATCTTAAATATGCTGGACCAAATGTAAGCAAAAATTGGGGGAGTAAGTCTGTTTTTAGATTAAGCAAAAATGATTGTTATGAATTATTGAAAAGAGCAAATGAGTTAGCAGAGAAAGGAGAGATATGGATTGTCCAAGAAGATATAACTTCATTTTCAGATATGGAAAAAAGTGAATACTCAGATGATATTAATCAAATATTGAAAAATCATAATCATTTGAAAATAAGTGCTTTTCATACCCCATATAGTATAATTGGATATAAAGTTATGTTTAGAAAGCATTTCAAAGTGCATGGACAAAAAGATACATATATTGGTGTGGGAATATGATTGAAGAAAACAATTTTGGAAAAATAGAGGATTATGAAAAAATACATAAAAAAATATTTGACAATTGTAAAAAGTTAAGAGGTTTAAAAAAAGATATTAAAACCGATTGGAGTTGTCCAGCTGAAATGCATTTAAGAAAGTCTACTTTGAGGGGAAAAGACACATTGACATTAACTATTACATTATCCCCCTTTGGATGTGAATGGGCTAGAAAAGGTGGATGCACAATGTGTGGTGAGTTTGAAAGCATTTCACAAAGACAGGAAATTGCTAATGATCCAAAATTTCACATTTCACAGTTTGTTTCGGGTTTAACAAATGAAAATATGTGGTCTGCGGTAAAAGAAAGTAGATTATCTATCAGTAGATTAAGAATATATCAAGAAGGAAATTATACTAATACAAATGAGACCTCTAAGATTGCGCAAATAAAAATTTTAAAACTTGCTACATTGATAAAGGGTTTGGAAAAGGTAACTATTGAAGCAAGACCTCAATACATAAAAGAAGACATAATAAAAGAATTTTATGAAATTTTTAAAGATAGCGGTATTGAATTAGAAATTGGAATGGGGTTAGAAGCGAAAAATGATGTTGTAAGAAATGTGTGCATTAATAAAGCTGGGACAGAAAATCAATTCAAAAATGCAATAAAAATCATGCAAAAATATAATATTTCTCCTTTAGCTTATATTTTATTGAAGCCTCCTTTTCTAACAGAAAGAGAAGCAATAATAGAAGCGATATCCACCGTTAAATATGCCAATGAATTGGGATTTAAGCGTATAAGCCTTGAACCAATGTCTATCCATGGATTTACTTTGGTAGATGCTCTTAAACAAAATAATCTATATTCAACTCCTTGGTTTTGGTCTGTGATTAAAGTTTTAGAAGAATGCCAAAATTTTAATGTTAGACCAGGTGTTGGTGGTATAGGATACTTTCCTTTGCCTGAAGAATTTGCTCAAAATAAATGTAAAAAATGTAACAAGGAAATAATTGATGCGATTATAGAATATAATAAAGCAAAAAAAATAGAACATTTTAAGGAATTAAAGAAGTGTGAATGTTATGAAAAATGGTTAAACGAAATTAATTATATTGAAAAAACCCCGTTAAGAAAAAGAATTGAAAATCAAATATATATTGTAGAAAAAAATATTAATAATTATAAGGTTTCAAAACATAAAAAAGTAGAAAGTGATGCTAGAGTCTTATATGAACAAGTCCAAAATGAATAAAGGAATTATTTTATATAATTGCTTTTCAAAAACTCAATTTAAAACTGTGATAAGATATAAAAATGAATTTGCAAAATTAGGTATCAGTGTGGATTTGAAAAGAAATAATGAATTGAAAATCGGAATAGACTCCAAAGGGGATATTTTCAATAATGAGTTTGACTATGATTTTTGCTTATATTATGATCAAGATGAGTATATAGGGAGAATGTTAGAAAAAAATAACATAAGACTTTTTAATCCCATTACTTCAATTATTAATTGTGCAGACAAAATGCTAACCCATATAGTTTTAGCAAATAATCAAATCAAAATGCCAAAAACTATTCCAGGATTACATTGTTATTCTGAAAATTCACAATATACTGATAAAATGATAGCTTCTATTATAAAGCAATTAAAACTACCAATCGTTTTTAAATTATGTTATGGTGGATGTGGTGATAACGTTTTCAAAGTTGATACATTTGAAGAGTTAAAAAAAATAACTAATGCAAATATTCAAACAAAGCACTTATTTCAAGAATATATAAAGCAAAGTAGTGGTAAAGATGTTAGAGTTATAGTGATTGGGCATAAAGTTGTTGGAGCAATGTTAAGAATTAACGATAGTGATTTTAGAGCTAATTTAAATCAACAAGGGAAAGGCGAAAATTATCTTTTACCTAAATCGGCAAAAAAACTTGCTGAAAGAGTAAGTGTTTTATTGAATCTTGATTATTGTGGGATAGATTTATTGTTTAATGAAAAGAATGATTTTATGGTATGCGAAGTAAACTCAAATGCATATATCACTGGATTTGAAAAGGCAACAAAAATAAATGTTGCAGAATGGTATGCAAAATATATTATTGAGCAAGTCTATGATAAAAACTATCTTTTGACATTACAAAAATAAGGGATGTAAAAGTTGTTAATAAGGCAAATATGCTAATTTTGTCTTATAGCAGCTTTTTTTATTTTTTGACAAGATTAGGTATCGTTTTATTATACAATAGACATTACAATGTCGGAGATAGTAAAAATAGTGAGTAAAACATAAAAATAGAATAAATTTACATTGGCTTGGGCATTTGACCCAAGTTTTTTTTATTTATTAGTAAATTTAAAAAGAATCAATCTAAAGAAGGCCAAGACGAAAAAGCCTAGTAAGACTAGGCAAAAAAATATAGTTTTAAAATCATTTCAATTTCTTTTTATTGTAGATATCTAAAGGAACAAAAGATCGGAAGAGCACACGTCTGAACTCCAGTCACATTCAGA
>CAJUJA010000080.1:0-4380 GCA_910586635.1 uncultured Bacilli bacterium
ATCTGGAAAGATACTTTTTCCAAATCCAGGATAGTCAAAAATATAGATTTTATAATTGATTTTAAAATAGTTAATGATTTGATAAAAGGTTTCCCTAGTATTACCCCATCCGGGAAGAATTAGTATAGTTTTTTCTCCTTTTCCATATGTTTCATAATAGATAGAATAGGTATCTTTATTGTAATACATGTTATCACCTATAGTAATTTATGTATTCTAAATAGAAATGTGAAATGAATCTATTTTTGACTCTTTTCCTTTCCGCTATTTTTTAGTATAATGAAAATAGGTGGTAGCTGTGGTATTTACTTATGATCAGAAAGATTATGAAGTGGTAATTGATAAGAAAAGAACTAATCGTAATACTTATATTAGAGTGAAAAAGGATTTGGTGATTTATGTTACTACGAATATTTTTACAAGAGATCGGGATATTCAAAAGTTATTAGATGAGAATTATCAATCTGTTGTAAAAATGATTAAAAATCAATATCAAAAAAATAAAAGTAATGAAGGATTTCACTATTTAGGAAAAAAATATGATACGATTTATGTAGATGGGATAGAATTTTCTCTTGGTGATGAGAAAGTATTTATGAGTAAAACTTTTAATATCGATACTTGGTATAAAAAACAAGCAAAGCAGATATTTAGGCAACATCTAGATATCATATACCATCAATATAGTAGAAAAATTCCTTACCCTAGTTTACGAATTAGAAAAATGACTAGTAGATGGGGAGTCTGTAATACGAAACTAAAAGTAGTTACCTTGAATTTAGAGCTGATTAAAAGGGATTTAAAATATTTGGATTATGTAATTGTACATGAACTATCCCATTTATTAGAGGGAAATCATTCTTCAAAATTTTGGAGTTTAGTAGAAGAAAATTGTCCTAATTATAAACAAATAAAAAAAGAGATGAAATTATTTTAGGAGGAATCAGATATGGCTTTAACTAGTATTGAAAATAAAGAAATTAAGGAATATTGCAAATTAAATCAAAAAAAATATCGAGATAAGCATTCTTCATTTATTGTAGAAGGGTTTCATTTAGTAGAGGAGGCCTATAAAAGGAATCTCTTAGAAAAGATAATATTACTAGAGAAAGAAGAAAATCCTTTTGATATGGATCCTATTTATGTAACACAGGAAGTGATGAAAAAATTATCAACACTAGATACGATTCCTAATGTGATAGGAATTTGTGCTATGCCTGATTATCAAGAGATTATTGGAAATAGGGTTTTATTATTAGATAATATTCAAGATCCAGGTAACTTAGGAACCATTATTAGAAGTAGTAAGGCATTTAATGTGGATACAATTGTTTTATCTAAAGATACAGTCGATTTGTATAATCCTAAAGTAGTAAGAGCAACACAAGGGTTTTTGTTCCATATTAATATTGTCAAAAAGGATCTAGAAGAGTCTATAGAAGAATTGAGGAGTAAAAATTATCCTATTTACTCTACTAGCGTGGTTCGTGGAAGTGATGTTAAAAAAATAGGACCTAAAAATAAATATGCTTTAATTGTTGGCAATGAAGGAAAAGGGGTTAGTAAAGAAATTGCAGAACTTGCTGATTCTAATTTGTATATTAGAATGAATGAAAATGTAGAGAGCTTAAATGTAGGAGTTGCTACTAGTATTTTATTGTATGAATTAGCAGGAGAAATCGAGGAGGTTATATGAAAGAAATAGAAGTAAAGTATCGATTAAAAGACGCAAATCAATTTATAAAAAAATTAGAACAGTTAGGATGCAAAATGAGTAATATTGAGGATCAAAAGGATATTGTTTATGTAGCAGATTTAAAAAATATTCATTCTGAAGCGGGTTCTATTTTTCTAAGAGTTAGAAAAAACAATGATAAAGTAGAATTAAATGCAAAAATGCATGAAAAAGTGATGCAGTCCAGAAAAGAGGTAGAGTTTGAAGTTTCTTCTTATGAGGAGGCAAATCGCTTTTTAGAGCTGATTGGTTTTGAAAAGTGGGTGGAAGTAAAGAAAAAACGTGTTCATACCACTTATGAAAATTGTAATGTTTGTATTGATAAGGTTGATTCCTTAGGTAGTTTTGTAGAGCTAGAGTATGTGGTAGGTGACTTGGAAGATGATCAAAATATCTTGGACAAAATAGAAAGGATGGCTAAAAAACTGGAAATTGATACTACAGAAGAAGTCCATCAATATTATGATGAAATGATTGTACAGAAAGAGGCTGTGAATGAATAATGTATATATAGGAAAAGTAGTCAATACTCATGGAATTAAAGGGGAAATTAGACTACTTAGTGATTTTTTATATAAAGAAAAAGCCTTTCTAGTTGGAAGCTTAATTATTATTGATGATAAGGAATATAAAATTTTATCTTATAGAAAGCATAAAGAATTTGACATGATTACACTAGAGGGGTATTCTAATATTAATGATGTTTTATTTTTAAAGGGAAAAAAAGTTTATAAAGACAAAGAAGCATTAAATCTTAAAGAGGGAGAAATTCTAGATAGTGATTTAATTCATTTTAAGGTGATTGATAAAAATAAAAATTGTGGTATAATAAAAGAAATCTTTTATGCAAGTCCTACTAATAAGGTGATTCGGGTAGTGTTTGCGTCTGAGGTTTTGATTCCTCTTTCCTCTCCCATGATTAAAAAAATTGATCCTAAGAAGAAAGAAATAGAGGTAGATTTAATTAAAGGAATGATTTAGTATGAAAATTGATATATTAACATTATTTCCTAACATGTTTGATACTATTTTTCAAGAATCTATTATACAACGTGCCCAAAAATTACAAAAAGTAGAGATTCATATTCATAATTTTAGAGACTATTCTAAAGATCCGCATCATAAAGTAGATGATACTCCATATGGAGGAGGGGCTGGAATGGTATTAATGTGTCAGCCAATTTTTGATTGTGTGAGGTCATTAAAGACAAAAGATTCTAAAATTATTTTATTGACACCATCTGGAAGTCCATATCATCAAAGAACGGCATACAATTTATCTAAGGAAAGTCACTTGATTATCATATGTGGTCATTATGAAGGATTTGATGAGAGAATCAGAAGTCTTGTAGATTTAGAAATTAGTATTGGGGACTATGTTTTAACAGGAGGAGAGATTCCTGCTATGGTGTTGGTTGACTCTATTACCAGATTACTACCAGGAGTAATTAATGAAAAAAGTCACTTGGAGGATTCTTTTAATGAACATTACTTATTAGATTATCCTACATATACCAAGCCTAGAGTATATGAGGAAATGGCAGTTCCACAGGTATTACTGTCGGGAGACCATAAAAAAATTTCAGAATATAGATACTCAGAAAGTGTGAAAAGAACAAAAAGTTTAAGACCAGATTTATTGGAAAAGTAGGTGTTAAAATGTACGTTATTCTAGAAAAGAAAAATAAATACAAACTAAAAGATAAAAATTTCTTAAATACCATAAACGGTTTCTTATTTGGTTCCAAAAATAAAGGATATAAAATAGCAGGTGAACAAGTTACTTCATTAACGATTTATAATAAGAAGTTAGCTCATCCCATTGCTAAAAAACAGGTAAATCATAAGTATAATCGTTTACTTGCCTTACTTACAGACCTTTTAGTCAGTGATGACGCTAGTGGAGAATGTTACAAAGAGGCACTAAATCAGATTGAAAGATTTAGACAGATTATTAAAAATAGATATCGTGATTATTTAACTAAAAAAGAACTAGAAATAATGGGAAAAAATTTGTCTATGTTTCAAAAAGAAGCGAAAAACAGGTTTATGGAGTTACAGAATACTCTTTCTAGAACTTCTAAAAAATCATCGTGTAAATAGATTGTCAATTGATTATCTATTTTTTTTATTCTGTTGCCTCTTTCTTCTTGTTATGATACTTTTTAATTAAAAGAAGGTGTTGGCATGAATGAAAAGACAAAGATAGTTTATAAAGTTAAAAAATCTACTGGGAAAACCGTAACGATTGTCATATTAGTTTTATTGTTATTGCTTTCGCTAGGATATATTGGGTATTTTGAATATATGAAAAAACAAGATGAAAAACCATTAAAAAAAGATGGGGCTAGAAAAGAGATGTATTATAGCGAGGTTTCTCAAATGCTTTTTCAAATAGAGCTTTATAATGAAGTATTTAAAAGTGAATATCCCATTTCAGATGTTAATAAAATAGAAAATCAGTTAAAATTACAATTTGGTATTTTGGCACTAAAAAGGGATGAAAATATTCATAATTATTATAAGATAGAAGATTTAAAAGAAATGTATCATAATTATTTTGTGTCTGGATTTCATGCGATTTATGAGGATATAGAATGTCATGCTTTAGAGATCGGAAGAGCGTCGTGTAGGGAAAGAGTGTG
>CAJUJA010000080.1:4390-5090 GCA_910586635.1 uncultured Bacilli bacterium
GCGTTATATAAACTAGATAATGAAAGTAAAACTTATACGTTTGTAGATACTCATGAGCATGGTGGAGGACCTTCTATGGATACAGATACGTATTTTGTATCTAGTAAAATAGAGGGCAATCACTATATTATAAATACTCATATTTTGTACAGTAATTATTGTAATGATACCTGTGGACCTTTTTCTGGATATTATAGTAGCTATCAAGATTGTATTTATTCAAAAAATCAGGTTATGAATACAAAGAATCAATATCATGAAATAAAAGATGATTTACCAATTACTACATTTACATTTGTAAAAGATAAGAATTATTTTCGATTAGAAAGCATAGAGATTAGGAGTTAAATTTTTTATTTCTTTTATAATTTATTGGTTTAAGAAAAATTGAATTCATTATAGACGGGATTCTTTTTTCTTGCTATAATATTATGTAAGAATAAGAATAGAGGGATTAAAATGAAGGTATTAACAAAAGATGAATTAATGAATATTGATGGTTATTTTAGAGCATGTAATTATTTATCAGTGACTCAGCTTTATTTATTAGATAATCCGCTTTTAAGAAGAAAACTAAGCATCAATGATATTAAACCAAATATTGTGGGACATTTTGGAACGGCACCTGGTCAAAATTTTGTTTATGTTCATTTGAATCGAATTATTAAAAAATATAATTTAAAAATGGTTTATATTTCAG
>CAJUJA010000081.1 GCA_910586635.1 uncultured Bacilli bacterium
CCTATTTTCCTCTAGTCATATTATTTACAAATACTTTCAATTATTTGATATATTTCTTTTCCTAATTTCCCAATTAATTTTTTATTACCACTTTTATTCTTACAATTGTATATCGAAACACCTATATAAAAGAGTCTTCCTTTTATATACATAACTCCTGCATCATGATTTAGATAATCTAGACTACCAGTTTTATGGGCATATCGTACAGGTTGACAAATATATCTCATGATTTGATCCTGGCATCTTTGATTATAAAGTATTTCTATTGCTATATTACATAATTCACTTGTTAGAATTTCTTTATTAAATAAAAGCTTAAAAATGTGAAACATATCCTCCAAAGAAGTATAGTTATTTAAATTTTTTTCTTTTCTATCTAACATATATCTTTCTAAATAGGTTGATTTTGTATTTAGAATATCCTTTATATAATGATTAAAATACTCTATTCCAAATGTTTTAAGTATTACATTAGTAGCTGTATTATCTGAGGTAATAATCATCCAACTAAGCAATTCATAGATAGAATAATATTTCTCACCATTTTCAAATACCTTGGTATCATATAATATTTCATCTTTTTCTAACAAAATCTTTTGTTGTAGACTCACCTCTTTTTTATGAACCTTTTCTAAGACACCCAACATAATTGGAACCTTTATAAGAGAAGCGGCAACTATTTTTTTATTACTATGATATTTATATATATCAGTTGAATGGTTTAATTCTTTTACTAAAATCGAGATATCATCCCTTGATTTTCTAATGATGTTATTTATGTAATCTATTCCTTAATTCATTTCTAATATCCTCTCATATCATTTCACAACTTCTTATGTAAAAATATTTTATATCACTATTTATCCTAAGATTTCTGTTTTCTCATTTAATTTAACACTTACCAATTTTGAAACACCAGACTCTTGCATCGTGATGCCATATAAAGTATCTGCAAATTCCATAGTTTTCTTTTTATGAGTAATAATTAGGAATTGGGTTTTTTCTTTATAATGAGCAAGGTATTTTCCAAAGGCCTCTACATTAGCTTCATCTAAGGCTGCCTCTACCTCATCAAATAAACAGAAGGGAACTGTCTTAACATTTAATATAGCAAATAATAAACTGATTGCAGTAAAGGTTTTTTCTCCACCTGATAACAAACTAATGGTCGTTAATTTTTTTCCTGGGGGAGATGCTACAATTTCGACTCCTGTTGTAAGTAAATGTTCTGGATCTGTCAATTTTAAATCTGCATTTCCTCCTCCGAATAGTTCTTTAAATACAGTTTTAAACTCTGCCCTAATCTTTTCATATGTACTAGAAAATTCTTCAACCATAACACTATCCATCTCATTCATAATTTCTAATAAAGTGGTTTCGGCACCGAGCAAATCTTCCTTTTGTTTAGTTAAAAATTCATATCTAGTATTTACCCTTTCAAACTCGTCGATAGCAGCTAGATTAACCATACCCAGTTTTTTAATATTTGCCTTATAAGTTGTAACCTTACTTCTAGCCTCTTCTACGGAAATATCCAATATATAATCTTTTTTTGCTTTCTCATAAGTTAGAGAATACTCTTCATTTAATGTATTTAGCATAGAGTCAAGTTTTACATCGTTTTTTGTAATTTCAATTTCTAATTGTTTTACTTCTTTTTCTAAATCTCTAATATTCTGATTTTTAAGTTTTTCATCCGCTGATCTTTTTTCTAATTCATCTCTAAGTTTTTCTATCTCTTTACCTAAGTTTTTACTATCTAGGACTAACTTTTCTTTGTATGTATTTTTTAAATTATATTGATTAATCAAATCCTCTTCTATTTTGCTTAATGAATGATTCTCTAAATTTTTAAGACTATCTATTTCTCTATCTAGAGCACTTAAATCTTTATTGAATGATTCTAATTCTTTCCTTTTGGTATCCAGTAATTCCTCTTCTAAGGTTTGCCTGTGAGATAGTGTTATGTACTGTTCATTAACACCCTCTAATTTCTTATTGATTTCTCCTATCTTGCTTCTATTAAGAGCTATAGTTTCCTCGTAATCTTTCAGCTTCATTACTAAAGTACTTAATTCCTGTCTTAGAAAAATCATACTTTTATATTGATAGGAACTTCCTCCTGACATGGAACCACCTACATGAACTACATCCCCTTCTAGCGTTACAATTTTATATCTATGTGATACGGCCCTACTCAGACGAGTGGCACTATCAATATTACTAGATACCAAGGTAGTTCCTAGTTGATTATAAATAATATTTTCATACTTCTTATCATATTCAACGACATCTGAAAGAACTGCAACAAAGTCAGTATCATTTTTTATCTTTGTAAGAATTTCTCTATCTACATATCTAGGTTTAATCACAGTAAGTGGAAAAAAGGTTGCTCGTCCAATACGATTATCTTTTAAATAGTTGATAGCACTTTTAGATGAAGTTTCATCTTCTGTAATAATAAAATTTTTGCTAGAGGAGATTGCTACTTCTAATGCTTTCATATATTTATCCTCTGTTTTTATTATGTTACCAATGGTATCACAAATTCCACTTAAAGAATTGCTTTTTAAGATACGTCTTACACTATTTGGTATATTTCCACCATGGTCTATTTCAACTGTTAAGGAATCTATTCTATGCTTTGTATTAATAATCGATTGATCCAACTTAGAATAGGTATCCTGTTCCATCCTCTTTTGGTTTGATAATTGATTGATTTTTTTCTTAGTATCCTCTATTTCTCTATGGAATTCATCAATATGATTCGTAATAGATTCTATCTCACTTGTTAAAAGTTGTACATTTTTATCTAGCGTACCTTTTTGTTCTAATAGGTTACGTAATTGTTCTGCTACCTCATTTTCATTCTTATTAGAATTTGCTCTTTCTTTTAACAGTCTTCTTTCTCCATTCATTCTTTCTACTTCTTCTGTTACTTCTAATAGTTTACTATTAATATTTGAAAGCTCCTTTTCGTATTGTTCTAAGCGTTGATTGTCTTCCATTGTCTTCGTATCACTCAAAGAAAATTCATTCGACAAAGCTAAAATGTCCTGATCTAATTGCTCCTTTTTTGATTGATTCTTTTCTATTTTACTTGATAAGTACTCAATATCTTGTGCCAAAAGAGCCACTTCATATTGTTCTAATCCTTCTTTATTTTCTAAATACTCTTTTGCTTTCTTACTCTGTTCTTTTAAAGGAGTTACTTGTAGTTCCAATTCTTTTATAATATCATTGACACGATCTAAGTTATTATGTGTACGGTCCAATTTTCTTAGAGCCTCTTCTTTTCTTTTTTTATATTTTAAAATTTCTGCCGCTTCCTCTAAAATTACACGCCTATCCATAGAGGAGGTACTAATAATTCTATCCACTTCTCCTTGTGAAATAATATTAAAAGACTCTTTTCCTACTCCACTATCTAAAAGTAAATTAATAATGTCTTTTAGTCGACATCTTTCATTATTTAAATAATATTCATTCTCTCCACTTCGATATACTCTTCTTTTAATGGATATCTCTGTATAAGGAACATTTAAATAACGATCGCTATTATCAAAAAGAAGTTCTACCCAAGCAACATTTAACCGGTTACGACTTTTACTTCCTGAGAAAATTACATCACTCATAGAACCTTCTCCACGTAGTGACTTAACAGATTGTTCTCCTAATACCCATCGTACAGCATCTACCACATTACTTTTTCCAGATCCATTTGGTCCAACAATACAGGTTATTTTATTATCCAGTTTGATATCTATTTTATCTGCAAAAGATTTAAATCCATTCGTTATGATCTGTTTTAAATACATAATAACTTCACCCTATCTACTTTTCTTATTATACTATAAAAAAAAGCTGGATTCAACTTTTTTATGATAACACAGTAAAAGGGAGTTTTCGCAAATAATTTCATATAAAAAGATAGCTATAATAATTAAAAATGAAAAAGCGAAAAAAGAAATAAAATAGGGATATATGTGTTTGTAAAAATTGAGTTTATAAATAAATTTTGTGTAGATAGAAAATCTCTCCATTTCTTTTATTCTATTATGGAAAGAATTCTTAGTATATTTTAAATAGATTTCCTATTTCGATACTACGACTACTGCACGTGCACCTAGAAAATCATCCACTTCGTAGTGGGTTATAGTAGAGTTTTCGTTCAGTTTACCATAGTATACCACAGTCCAAACAGTTTCATCAAAAATAGTACTCGCAGACATTGTCCAATAATCAGTTCCTGCATTTACATCCCTATTTCCACCATATGTAGAATCTAAATAATTATACATCCACCGTGGACATGTAAAAGCAGTTATACCACAACCTAAACTAGCTGCCTCTTGATGCGTTATCATTCTAGACTTTGCTGTTCTTTCAGGTAAAGTATAAAGATTGGTTGTACATGAAGTGTCCCTACAACCTGTATATTTATTTGTTTTAAATACTGTTGTTCCCATCGTATATATTTGGTCATTTACATTACTCCATCCCTTAGTCGCATTTTCTAATGCTGATAATACCGTTAAGGGTCCCTTGTTGCTATTTCCATAAGTTCCAAAATCTGCCTCTGATCCCCCTGCTTCTACATAATCACTTTTGTTAATCCATTGAGTATTATAAATTGTATTTTTTTGTGATTGCATAGTAAGTGTGGAACCATTATCAAACATCACATGAAAGGTTACAATATCCGTATCGTTTACTTTATATTTTATAATATCTCCTGCCTTACAGCTTCCACTTGTCTTACTTTTATAACATGTACTCCGCTTACAGGTTGACTCTTCTCCTGATATACACTTTGTTGAGTAATCTGTACTATAGGAATAAGCCGATATAAACTTACCCTGTTTTCTAATATCTGATTTTTCATACAACTCGTCTATCGCACCCTTCAAATTTGTAGATGTTAAACCTGATGCTTTATTATCATAAGAGATATTAGCACTTGATATTGTAGTTGCTGCATAAACTCCTACTCCTGATATGATCCCTCCTATTATGATTCCTGCCACTATTTTGTAATTCTTTTTTATTATCTTTTTCACTACTATCACTCCGTATTT
>CAJUJA010000082.1:0-1630 GCA_910586635.1 uncultured Bacilli bacterium
ACTTTATCCCACTTATTTTATCATAAAAACTAAGAAGCATGTCCATTATAGGAACTTCGATATTAAATAGGTTGGCTAATTCCTTATAAATACATATCCCATAAGGAAAGTCCTCTATAAATACTCTAGAATTTAAATCAGGAACATAAGCACCGTTAATCTCTTTCAAAGGAACTTTAACCTCTTTAAACGCTTCAATGCTTTTTAGTTTTTTTGTCATCAAATTAGCAGTATTTGCTTCATAATATTCAGTTAATGGAGTATACTCATCGATATACTTTAAAGAGATTTTTTTATAAATACTTTGCAATTCGGTATCATATTTAATTAAAAGCTCTGAGGTTTCATCATTCCATAAATCATACATATATAATTGATTTTTATATGTAACACCTAGACTATAATCCTTAAAAGCATTGTAGACACCACATAAATGTAAAATGGGATTGGAATTACATAAGGTAATTGGTAAAAAGCTTTTAAAACAGGTCGTTTTTATTTTAAAATTATTTTCAAAAAAATCACATAAATTTATACAATTAGGAAAGCTAGCAAGTTTAAGATTTTTTTTCTTAGATAAAATTTTTGCGACATATCCCGTATCATTTAATTCAGCACGAGTTATAAAAGGAACTCTTTGCAATCCGAAGATTGTCAAGCCTTTATCTATAAGATTTTTACAACAATATTCAACCCCACCATATCCTGGGAGAAATATTAATTTGCATTTAGGATTCAAAACCTCCTCAATTTCTTTTGAAAATTTTGGACGGAGGAAGGCTGGATATGTACAAAGAACTACATCAACATCACAAAATGTTTTTTGTTTATCAAAAGAAACAATAAAATTTTCTGTCTCGTAGGACAATTCATCTTCAATATCAATTATCTTTAAACTGCCATATTTTAAAATATTCTTTTCTGTATAAAGCCAAATGGTATGCGTTGTATTATGGGCCAAGAAGCCAGTCAAGCTTAGGCCCAAATTGCCCCCCCCAACAACTACAATTTTCATATGAAGCCCCTTTCAATATAAACATTCTTTATTAGATTACTTTTTCCCATATCTTGGTAATAAAATTATATTTTTTTACTACCCTATCTGGATTTCCAACTGCAATGGAAAAGTCAGGTATAGATTGATTAACAAAAGAATTAGCTCCAATAACACAATGCCTTCCGATAGTGACATTTCCTACTATACAAACATTAGTACCTATCCAACAATCTTCTTCTATATTTATTGTATTATTTAATTCTAAATCCCCCTGCTCTTTAATTGGCCGATTAGGATCCAAATAATTATGATTATGGTCGGAGATAAAAACGTTAGGACCAGTAATGGTATTTTTGCCGATTCTAACATTGTTATTGGCATTAATTCTTGAAAACATGCCAATTTGAACTCCCTCTTCTAAATGAATTCCTCCCCCTCCATGAGGACACAGGAGACTATAGGGAGCAATTTCTACATTATATCCGAACTTTATTTTCTTACCATTCACAATTTTACAATGCTTACCAATATAGTCTCCCCTTTTTAAATTAGGTACCCTATATTTCAATTTATAATATAAATATAAGCATCTCTTTATAAACTTCTTCATATTATAAATCTCCTTTCTTATTT
>CAJUJA010000082.1:1640-5019 GCA_910586635.1 uncultured Bacilli bacterium
TCTTCCGATCTATTTCTTTCTAAATATTATACATAATAATAAAGATATACCTATTAGACTATAGCGAATAAAAATATAATTATAAGTGAAAATTATAATAAACATACAAGATAAAACAAGAATTGTAGAAAATACTATAAATTTCATATTATATAAATTTTTAATTACTTTTATTTCTTTTCTCATTACCCATTTATACATCGCAAAGTGGCATAGCGCTAATAATATATAACTGAATAGTGTTGTATACCCAGCAGCATGATATCCAAACTTAGAAATAAAGAAATAATTTAAAAGAATATTAATACTTGCACAAATTATCGACGCAAAGGAAATCTGCCAGGTCTTTTTATAATAATATTCCAAATTACTAAACATGGAATATAAAAATATAAAAAAAACTGAAGCAGAAACTGAAGGAATAATCCATTTTGCATCCATATATTTTTCTCCACCAAAAATGAATACAACTTCAGGAGCAAATAGCATTGTTAGTATACACAATAAGGCTACAACAAAAAATAAGGGTCCTGTATTTTTCTTTATAGAATCAAATTCACTTGTATGGATACGCTTATAAATATAGGGCACAAGAGAAAAGTTAATAGCATTCACAAATAAAAACATCAAATTAGAAATAGAATAAGCAACACTGTACATCCCTGCCTCAGCTGTCCCAATCATATCACTTATCATTATTCTATCCGCTTGATTTAAAATAAATGTGGAAAGGTAATGAGGGATTAAAGGTAAATTAAATAAAATCGCATATTTCCAGTATTTCTTATTAAAAAAACAACGACCATTACAAATTAGCATTACAAATAAAAAAACAAAAACCACACATTTTATCAATATCTCTGTGTATATTTTAGCTTCTACTTTATAAGAAGAAAATATTATAATACTAATTGCTGAACAAGCTACTGTAAGAACAGATAAAACAATAGATACAATTACAAACTTTTTATATTTGAAGTCAAATCTTTCTCTTGCAGACCAAAATTCATATGCTGGAACGAACATCAATTCTAAAAGCATTGCTCCCATCAATATAGGAGATAAATCAAATACCGAAGTCCAAAAATCTATAAAGGAAAAATAAATGATAGTTAAAAAAATGGTTATCGTAGTCGTTAGCCCTAATAAAGAGGAGGTAAATCTCTGCCTATCCTCTTTATAAGTTAGTAATCCCTTTGTATAGCTACTCATATATATGTTCAACGATGAAAATATTACAAAAATGCTATACCAAGATTGAAAAATAGTATAGGTCCCATATTCCTCTTGTGTCATAAGTCTTGTAAAAATAGGTAAAGAGAGTAAAGCAATACCTTTATTTATAAAGTTACATATGGTATACCAAACTGATGATTTTAAAGGAGATGGTAAATTTTTATATTTATTTGCTAGCTTTAACACTTTCTCTTTCATCGTCTAACCCCAGTATTTCAACAATTCTTTTACAACTATTACCATCCTTATACTTGTATAAAAAGTCAATCAATTCTTCCCTTTTTTCAGCAAATGTATCCTTCTCTTTATCTACATCATCAACAAAATTAACAAAATCTTCAAATGTGTAAATGGAAGGTCCAACTAAATAATCCTCTATATTTTCAACACTCACACCTAGCTTATACTCTTTCAAATCAGACAATATAAAACCAATCGGTTTATTTAACAAAAGAAACGAGAAGGCTACTGCAGAATAATCACTAATAATTGCATCACAAGATTTAAATAAACGATAATTATCTAAATTCAAGTCTTTCATTTTCTTTCCAGTAAGTATTATAATATTTTCTTGATTATATAAACTCTTAATTGTATTTAAATCTTGTTTAGGGTGAATTTTTATAATAAGAAGATTATTCCTTTCTTTTAAAAAATCCTGTAATAATTTTAATTCTTCTTCAGTATCGATGAGAGGGATACCAAACCTCTGATCAACCAAACTATCATTTCTTTTATATCCGCCACCTTTTCTAAATGTTGGCATCCATAAAATTATTTTATTATATTTTTTTGTTGTAATTTTTTCTAACTCATTAGGAATATCTTGATATAATACATCATGGCAGGGAAAACCAGGATGAATAAATCTTGTATCTGGATATAAAATTCCGTATTGTTTGCATAATACTTCATCATAATTTTTAGAAGGGCTTAATATATAATTTACAGCATCTGGAATATGAATTTGTCCATAACAATTTTTTAATGATACTGCTCCATGTGTAAAATAGATGGTAATTTGATCTGGTCTGATTTTAGCTGTATACGTGTTGTCAAAGGTGAAAAATTTTGCTCGACAAATATAATATGCTTTTCTAAAAGATGGCTTGAATAGATAGAGTTGTTTTACATTTTTTTCTTTCAATTTTCTTTTTTTATTTTTCAAAAGCCAAATTATTTTGTATTTTTCATTATAATTATTTTTAACTAAATAATCATAAAAAGCTCCACCATTACAATCAAAATCGTTATGACTTTCAATTATAATCATATTTAAAAGTTTTTTATTTTTAAAAAAGAGATTTATAAATTTACAATAAATAATATTTAATTTATATTTATAAAACACTTGAATAGCATGAAGGATTCCATGTTTTTTTATATATCCAAGAATTGCCATTATATCATCTCCTTTACAATTAAATCACTTAAATTTCTTTTCTTTTTTTAAATTTTCATAATGCTCTTTATCTCTATATTTAAACGGTATTGCTGGATGACCACCAGCAATGGCTAAAGGAGGAATATCTTTACATACTACAGAGCCTGCTTGAATAATTGCTCCTTCTCCAATAGTCACCCCCCCTAAAATAATTACATTATTTCCCAACCAAACATTATCTTCTATTATAACATCCTTATCAATCCAAGTTTCATCATAAGGTATTTTTTTACCATTATAATTATGGAAGGATGAAATAATTTGACAGCCTGGTCCTGAGTGAAAATTATCTCCAATCTTTATTACACCATTACCAGACATTGCCATACCATTAAAGTTAACATTATTCCCTAGCTGTGTTTTAGAGGTAACAAAGGATTTAGATCCACAATAAATTTTTTTACCACAAACCATTGATCTTCTCTTTATCTTTAAGGGATAATAAAAATTTGCAGCTCTTCTTTTAACACTGGCAATAAAGCCCATAACATTCACTTCCTCTAACTAATTTTTTATCTATCTTTGGCAAACTAAAAAGTACAACTAAATAAGTAAAATAAAAATAATACTCTGTAACACTTTCAATAAGCATAATAGACATAAACATTATAAGAGTTACTATCGCAACTTTATAAAGAGATTTATTTCCAATATTTTTTAAATCCTTGATTCCTAAAAATAATAAGATTAAAAAATCTA
>CAJUJA010000083.1:0-3367 GCA_910586635.1 uncultured Bacilli bacterium
ACTCTATGAGCCTATTGAAAATTTCAGAGTATGCGTCAGATTGTTTGTATTTAGGCGGCATATTTCTTGCTCCTTTAGTCCAAATTTAGAATTAATAAAGCTTGACAAATTCTGAATTTAGGTTTATAATAATATTAAAGCCTATAATATTATAAGTAGTCTACTTAAATTTTATCATAAAAGAACCGATATGTCAATAATTTGGTATTTCGTGCAAATATGACAAATAATTTGATACTATTATGGTATAATTGATGAAATTTACTATTTAAAAAGCGAGGTTATTGACGTGAAGCAATTTAAGGTGTATAATGAAATGAATTATATTAATTCTATCAAGGAGTTGAAAGATGTGACATTTGAAAGCACTATTTCAAACATTTTTTGCAACAACGCAGATATTAAGTATGTTTTAAGCGAAAAAGTTTCTGAATATATGGAATACGTTGATAAAGAGCCATTTTATGTTAAACCAAATTTTCAAGATGTAAAAGTCGATAACAAAATTTCTATGCTTAACCCCAAATTTATTTTGTATTCCGCTCCCGGTGCTGTCGGCAAAAGTTCATTAGCAAAATATATATCTTTTAAATTTAATTCTATTTATTGGGATGTTTCTAAAATTACGTTAGGAACCAATAGTTTTACTGGGTCAATTTTAAGTGCAATTGGGGCTTCAAAATACTCGCAATTTATAGACGACCTTAATAACGCTAAAATTACTTTGGTAATTGACGCATTTGACGAAGCAGAAATGATTTCTGGTCGCAAAATGATTAATGAATTTATTAATGATATTAATAACGCTTTGGAAAATTGTTCTACACCTTCAATTTTTATGTTGGCTCGGGCAGAAACATCACAATACATTGCTTCGTTTTGTGCAGAAAACAATATTGCTTTAAAACATTATGAGATCGGATTTTTTGATGAAAATCAGGCAAGAGACTTCATAAAAGGCAAACTTAAACTTGAAAAGAATAAACTTACACAATCTGATATCAATTGTGTTGACGAGTGTTACAATGTTTTGAAATCAGAATTATTAGAAAACGAAATAGTGTCATTTCTTGGATATGCTCCTACGCTTGAAGCTATTGCTACACATATTAGTTTATGTCCAAATAGCCTGAAATTTGTGAATAATTTTAAAGAAAACAAAAATCACGGCTCTTTAGTTGTTAAAATAATGGAAGATTTGCTTGATAGAGAACAAAATCAAAAGTTTATTGCAGCGTTTAAAAAGAAATGTGAAAATGCTGGAGAGAATTTTGCGGATTACAATAAATTGTATACCCCTTTTGAACAACTTTACCGAATTGTTTATTATATTATTTTTAATGATAAGAAATGTGTAGAATTTAATAACAACGTTCCTCCCCAATTGATAAATGATTATCAAGAAGTTATTGATACGTTTTTACCACAACACCCATTTATAAAACTTATCAAAAAAGATAATACTAATTCTTCAATGTACGATTTTACTGGACCTGCATTTAGGGATTATACTATTGCGTATCTCCTTTTAAACGAAGACTCTAAGAGCTTAATAGATATGTATTGTAGTGAGTATTTTAAAAATCATTATATGCCCTCTCAAATATTATACAGTTGTTATAAATCATTAAATAAAGATAAAATAAATATTGTTCACTTGTCACTATTGTATAATTCTTTCAGCTCAAAAGCCAAGGTAAATCAAATGGCGTATATACAATGTACTAAAGTAGATTTTGATGAGGAATATTGGGATAATATTGATTATGATTCATTATATGGATTGGCAACATTTTTTATTGCAGGAAATAATTTAGATTTTAACCCTGATTATTTGTTTCTATTAAATGGCTCGCAACAAAATGTTTGCGCTTTCAATAATCTTTTAAATTCTATTATTACCTTTCCAGATATAACTGTTAAACTTGGGAACAATTCTGATGTATGCCGCATAAATAACTCATTAGTCATTTGTGATACACTTGAATGGAATTCTGATAAAATTATAATTGAATCTTATAAGCCCAATGGTTGCTTACTTGTAAGCAGACAACCATCTCCTAATAGAAATGTTGTTTTTGAAATTGTTAGTTCTGAAAAATTAAGGGTAGATATACCTAACGTTAATGATTTTTATAGATTAGTTGCATACAAATATAATTTAAATGACAAATCTAAGATAGACATTGTTAAATTTACGTATTCATTACGCAGTATTTTTGTCGAATTTAGAACACACAAAAAAGATACCATGGCAAAAGATGCTCAGAGGTTAGATAATGTAATTCTGAAAAATAACGAATTAAATAAAATAGTTTTTGATTATCTTTTTTCAAAAGGTATTGTTTACAGGGATGATCATTTATATAAGGTTGATATGAACAAAATGAAAGCGGTCGGTATTAATTACCAAATTATATCCAATTTTGATTGCGATAAAGCGATTAATGTTTATAATGATTTTCTGGATTTTATGAAAGACAAAAATATGTATGATTAATCAAAATCACTCCCATATAACACCACATTGGATTATATGGGAGTGATTTATTATATTAAAATATTGAAGGAGCTGATAAAATGATAATGAGGTTAAAAATACCTTAGTTCCCCTACCCTTTTGGTCTCCATTTATGTCCACAATTTCCGCACCTGTTTACAGTCTGCCCTGACCCTATAAACCCTGTGACAATGCTAAATCCTCTCGCTCCTGTTGATACAGCGGTAGAACCGCACTTGAGGCATTTGAGGGTATACTTGTTTGGAATAGCCCCCATGTTTTGGAGAACAGTTCTTGCTTCTTTTGACATAGAACCGTGAATAACTTTATCGTTTTCTTCTTCGTGTTTTTTGGTTAATTCCTCGTCAAATTCAGAAGAGTTTTTAGCGTATTCGTCAATTATTTTTTTGTCAAAATCTATTATTTTTATCATATCATTGATTGTATATTTTGTGTCAAAAGTTTCGTGGTTACAAAATATACAACTTTTGGTCAATCCAACATCTGTATTTCAACATTTGGGGCAATATCTTACTATCTGCATATAAAACCACCTCTTATGTATTGTATCCTAGTTTTATATACAAGTCAACATATATAATAAATAAAAGTAAATTTTATACAACATTAACTTTGTAAATTTGTATAAAACATAAAACACCTGCAAAATATTATATTGTAAATAGATTATTACAAGTGTTTTATGTTTAAAATTTGTATACAAGGATTAATTTAAATATTTAATAAATGTATTAATTAAATATTGTTGACGATTTTTTACAAAGCTTATGTAATTTTCATATGTGAAACTGTCTGGACTGCTAACAAAGCGTAATTCTTGACGCTCAGGATATAAGAACTCTTTCA
>CAJUJA010000083.1:3377-3802 GCA_910586635.1 uncultured Bacilli bacterium
CTCATATACAGTTAATTTTTGTTTGCTACGAACCTCATATCGTGGCAAAATACACAAATTACCAACAGCTCCTCTACCATTTTTATCTCCAAATTTCTTAGAAAACCGATCTTTGGAAATAATATACTCAAAATCATACTGGGAACCGTAATTTGAACTTACGTTGAACGGCTTCATTTTTATTATGTAATTTAAAAATAGTTTATTTTCGACTGGAATTTGCTTCATAGGTTTCTGAAGCTGTTCACCCATCCAATCCTGTAAATCCATTTCCCAAGATTGAATAGAAATTGAAGTCAAATATCTATTGTCATATAAGCTTTTAGCCATTTCATCAGCTATTTTTGTATCACCGCTCCCAGACCAATAATCTGTAATTATATCACTTAAATATCTTAAGATCGGAAGAGCACACGTCTGAACTC
>CAJUJA010000083.1:3812-4970 GCA_910586635.1 uncultured Bacilli bacterium
AAAGATTTGTAAACTTTGATATATTTGTGTTTTCTACTACAGCAAAGTTATCTTTTATTAAATAACGTATTTTAAAGAGAGTAGCAATAATACAAATAACCTGTGATTCAATATATTTTGAAATAAAAGTATCACTAAGGCTGAGTGTATATTGTGATAAAATTTTATCAACTGTTTGTACACACTCGATGATTTTGTCTTTTAATTTAATTAAATCCCTAACCTTATTTGGGGTCATATCTTTAAAATGATTTGATATAGAATTTAGGTTTTTATTTGAATTATTTAAAATCACACCTAATAAGGAAAATCCAGATGAAGAAACATCAGATGTCTTCATACGACTTGATTCAGCAAATAAATTAGGGAATTTATTTTTTAACAATTTTCCTAAAGCGAAACAAAATTCAAACAAATTTACTTTTTGTTCTTTTACAACTTGTCCCTCAGAGTAGTTGCTGATTTCAACACCTGTCTTTTCTACCATGTTATAATACTTTTGGTCAACTATTTGCAATATCTCATTATCATGATATTCAAATTCTATGTTGCACCATTTTGCGGCATAAATATCATAACGACTTAATTGTGTTCCGTTAGCGTTCATACGCTCAAATATAAGTGGTAAATCGTCAAAATCACCGCTAAAGCAAATTAATGGGATATCTAATGTATTAATGTCATAATCGTGTTTTATCTCTTCTACGATAGAAGACAACAGTCTTAGACAATTATAATTTTGAAGTATCGGAATATCTTTAGTTATTAAATCAATAATGTCGTTGTTGCTTTTGTTAAAATTAAACGCTTCTTTAATTGACATTATTAAGAAATTTCTAAATTCTGCAAAATTAGTTGTTATATTATCTTTGACGTGTTTCATAATTTGATCCAAAGAATTTTTATCTATTTTATTAAAATCAAGATATTTATAAGGATTATTATAATAACTTTCTAAAGTCGTATATCTTTGTAATCCATCAACTAAAAGATAAATTTCTGGAGTTTCTTTATATAAAAGCAATGAGCCGAATGGCAATCCACGAACGACCGTATCTATAAAGCTTTTCTTCTTTTCTTCAGACCAAACAACACTTCTCTGAAAAGAAGGTAATTTAATACAGTTTCTTAATTTTTTAAAAGAAAATGTTTCTATTT
>CAJUJA010000084.1 GCA_910586635.1 uncultured Bacilli bacterium
TTTATAATTATAATTTTAGGATATGGGATTACTTATTTAAATGCCACCTATCACTTTATGAATAATTTATTATCTAGCGAGTATGAAATTAAAAACTATGTAGTTGTAGTAAAGAAAAATCAGTCATACTCTCAAATTTCGGATTTAGATCACAAGAAAATAGAATATTTAAAAACGGATGAATATTATAAAAGGGTATCTTCAAAAATAAAAAAAGAGATTCCATATCAAGAAGTAAGAAAAGATAGTATTGTCTTATTTATTAATTCTTTTACTAACGATGAAGTCTCCTCTATGGTACTAGAAAAGGAATATTATAATTTACTAAAAGAAGAATATCAGGAGTTAGAGAATACAAAAGTAATCAAAACTTATAAATTATTAGTAAAGAAGAAACTAAAAAAGACTACGAAAAAAGAAGATGAACCTTTTACTTTATATATTAGTGGAATTGATACGTATGGAAATATTAATAGTGTATCTCGCAGTGATGTAAATATCGTTGCAGTCATTCAGCCAAAAGAAGAAAAAATTTTATTAGTATCTATCCCAAGAGATTATTATGTACAACTTCATGGAACAACGGGTACCAAAGATAAATTAACTCATGCTGGTATCTATGGTATTGATATGAGTATATCGACTATTAATGATTTATTAGATATTGATATAGATTATTATTTACGAATGAACTTTTCAACGTTAACTAAAAGTATTGACTTAGTAGGAGGGATTGATGTGTATTCAGATACAGCCTTTACCTCTTATACAAACAAAAATATTACATTTCAACAAGGGATTAATCATATGAATGGAGAACAAGCATTAGCTTTTGCAAGAGAACGGTATGCTTATACTACTGGAGATAGACATAGAGGACAGAATCAACAAGCAATTATCACTGCTATTATTAAGAAATTAGCTAGTGTAAAAAATATCACAAAGTATAAAAGTATTTTAGAGTCGTTAGATGGAACGTTTGAAACAAGTATGTCTTATGAAGAATTAACTAACCTGTTTAAATTACAAATTAATAAAAATATAGATTGGAAGATAGAATCTATCAGTTTAGATGGAGTAGGAAGTAGAAGACCAACTTATAGTATGGGTTCTAGAAATCTATATGTCATGATACCAAGTGATGAAAGTATAAAACTAGCAAAACAAAAAATAATGGAGTATCAAAAGAAAGGAAGGTAGCTTAAGATGATTTTTATTAGAGAAAATAGAACTATGATTTTAGAAAAAACAGGTATATGGAAAAATTATGAGAAAAAAGTGGGTAAAATGCACCAGGAATGTTTAGATGACTATGCAAGTAAGAGGCATTTGTTAAATGCCTCTATCGATAATATTATCGGACAAGAAAAATGTATTGTAATTTGTAATCTGGATAATCATATGCTTTTATGTAATATGCCGGAGCAACTTTCTAATGATCAACTCTATCAACTTGAATTATTGTCTGCACTGGGTTTAGATGATATTACCTATATGAAGGTACAAATACACAATAGAGAGAATGAACAATTTGTTTTAATAGATTCTGTTGCAGAACAGTTTTCCAATGAGGTCATTCAATCTTATTATCAAAAAAAACAAGATTACAAAACAAGAAAGTAGGAGTAGTTGACCATCTTCTTCTTTTTTGTTATGATTTTTTATAGTTAAAAAGAAGGAAGAGTAATGAAGTATATTAAGATTAATAAAGATAGATTAAATAAAGAAGATATTACAAAAGAAGATACTAGAATAAAGGCTTTAATTATAAACAGTAAGAATGAGATTTTGTTAGGATATAGTTACCATTGTTATCAATTTATTGGAGGACATTTAGAAAAGGGCGAAAGTCTAATTGAGTGTTTAAAAAGAGAGGTAAAAGAGGAAGTAGGAATTATATTAAATATAAAACAGATTGAGCCATTTCTATTCAAAGAGGAATACTATAAAGATTATCCTACTACAAATGAAAATTACAATTGTAAAATATATTACTATGTAATTCAAACAGACCTACTTCCTGATCCTTTAAAAATAAACTATACAAACGAAGAAAAAATAGGGAATTTTCAATATCAATATATTCCATTAGATAAATTTGAAGAAATCATTATTTCAAACAGTAAAAAGGGTAAAGAGGCAGGAATGATTGGACATGAAATGTTAATTGCATTTAGAGAATATCGAAAGATATCATTTAAAAAATAAAAATGTAATATTTTTTTCATTTATCTCTTGATAGATAATAAAAAGTATGATAAATTCATAGTATAGTTATTGTTAGGAGTGGAGTGAGAAAAATGAGTGATAGCTTAAATAAAAATCAAGAGAAGGGAAAAAAGAATAATTTACCAGTAATTATTGGATCTGTTATAGGAGTATTAGCAATTATTGCGATAATTGCCATCTATTTTCTAACTGGAAATAAAACATTGGTATGTACAAAAACAGTATCTCAAACATCTTTAAAAATTGATACCGAGTTTAAAGTTAATTTTAAGATGAATAATGCTGATTCTGTAGATGCAACATTTAATATCATACTAGATGATAAATATATTCCATATAAGGATACCTTTATTACAACATTCAAAAAAGAATATAGTACTTATGAAAAAAAGTATAATATCAAACCAAAGTATGAAGAAACAGACAAGGGATTAAAAATGACATTTACAGCAAACAATAATAGTTTCCAAAAGTTAATGTCAATCTCTAGTAGTGCTAATAGTTACAAGAATGTAAAGGCAGATTTAGAAAAAGACGATTATAAGTGTAAATAATTTATAATGCGAATAGAGCTTCAATCGAAGTTCTTTTTTTTATATCTTTGACATAATTACTATTAGAGGTGAATTATGTTTTTTAAAAGAATAGATAAGAGAATAAAAATTGTTTTAATTATTATATTAGTTTTATTTATATCCATTATATTAAGAGTATTTAAAATTCAAGTATTTGATTACAAAAAACTAAAATTACTAGCGGATGATTTATGGAGTAGAGATTTAGAAGTAGCCGCAGACAGGGGGAAAATTCTAGATAGAAATGGAGAAATTTTAGCAGATAATGTAACAACTACTAGTTTAGTGTTAGTACCAAATCAGATTAAAGATAAGAAAAAAACTTCAGAAGAACTTTCTAAAATATTAGGTGTTAGTAAAAAAGAAATGGACCAACATGTTTATAAAAAAACCTCTATTGAAAGAGTTCACCCAGAGGGGAGGAGATTATCATTTGAGGTGGCTGATAAAATTAATTCCTTAGAGATGGATGGAGTTTACTTAGTAAAAGAGTCTAAAAGATATTATCCTTATGGAAACTTACTTTCAAATTCATTAGGATATGTAGGAATTGATAATCAGGGACTATCAGGACTAGAGTTGCAATATGATAAAATTTTAACGGGAACGAGTGGAGCGATTAAATATTTCTCAGATGCAAAAGGAAATCAGTTAAATTTATCTGATGTTTATGTAGAACCAGTAAATGGAATGAATATTCAATTGACCATCGATTTAAAAATTCAACAATCAGTAGAAAGAGAACTAAATAATATTGTAGATATGTTTGCACCTGATATGGCACTAGCACTTGTGATGAACCCAAAAACAGGAGAAATTCTAGCCATGGGAAGTAGACCTGACTATGACCCAAATCATTATCAAAATTATTCGAAAGAAAGTTTAAACCGTAATTTACCAATCTTTGCATCTTATGAACCAGGATCTACTTTTAAAATTATCACAACAGCATCAGCAGTAGAAGAAAATGTGGTGAATCTAGAAAAAGATCACTTCCATGACTCTGGTTCTGTGAATGTAGATGGTTCTATTTTAAAATGTTGGAAAGCGGGAGGACATGGGGATCAAACCTTTATGCAGGTACTACAAAACTCCTGTAATCCAGGATTTGTAAAATTAGGTCAACTTTTAGGAAAAGAAAAATTATTTTCTTATTTAGATAAATTCGGTTTTGGTGAAAAAACGGGAGTGGATTTAACAGGAGAGGGAAAAGGAATCATATTTGACTTAAATCAAGTTGGAAATGTAGAGTTAGCAACCACTGCCTTTGGTCAAGGAGTCAGTGTGACACCTATCCAACAAGTAACAGCGATCTCATCTGTTGTGAATGGAGGATATCTTTATCAACCATATATTTTGAAATCCATTAACGATACGATTACCAATGATATTATTGATGAGAAGTATAAACATTTGGTAAGAAGAACCATTTCTAAAAAAACATCTGCTACTATGAGAAAAGCATTAGAAAGTGTAGTAGCACTAGGTGGAGGAAAGGCTGCTTATATTGATGGGTACCGAATTGGTGGAAAAACAGGAACCGCTCAAAAGGTAAAAGATGGGAAATACCTAGTTAATAATTATATTATGTCCTTTGTTGCAATTATTCCTTCGAATGATCCAGAAGCAGTGTTATATTTAGCAATAGATAATCCAAAAGATACGGCATTATTATCTAGCTATACTACCACTCCAATTGCCAGAAGAATTATCCTAGATATTATAGATATTTTAGGAATTGAAAAACAAAAAGGGGGCTTAGAAAAGGACTTAGAGTGGACAGATAAAATTACATATGAAGTTCCTAATGTGGTAGGTATGAAAGTAAAAGATGCAAAAAAATTATTGGTTAATTTTACGGTAGAATATTCTGGAAATGGAGAATATGTAGTATCTCAGTCTCCTGATGCAAAAACGAAAATAGAAGATCAGTCAACGGTAAGATTAATGCTTGGTCAGAAGAAAAAATAGCAGGTTAGTGTAGAATATGTGTGGAGATTTTCTCCTAAAAAATAAGATAATATAATCG
>CAJUJA010000085.1 GCA_910586635.1 uncultured Bacilli bacterium
TTCTGTAATAATCGTAATTAAGCTTTGAAAGGAGCTAGTATAAAAACTCAATATACTTTGAAATACGATTAAATCACTTAGACTAACTTGTCCTTTTATTACATAGTTTGATCCATAATATAAAATCATTACTATAAATATATTATAAACTATACTTTTTAGTCCTGAAATTACTTCAGAGGTTAATGATAGGGAATATACAGAACCTAAAAAATCTCTGTACTTTTTAGTAAATTTCTTTACCATAGAAAATTCTATATGCATTCCCTTAATTGCTTCTACACTAGACAGTGTTTCAATTAAAAATGAATTGATTCTCTCCTCCTCTCGGTATAGCTTTTCCGTTTTCTGTTTTACTGTCTTTTTAAAAATGAGACTAATTAGAATTAAAAATAATAATAAAAATAGTGAAATTACGGAAAGTCTTTTACTGATATTAAATAAGAGAATTATAAAAATTACAATACTAACAAGGTCTGTAGTAACAAACAAAAGAAGAACTGTTAAATACTCTTTAATTATAGACAAATCTTTAATTCTTGTAACGACCTCGCCTGTTGTCCTATTTTTATAATAAAGATAGGGAAGTAAAATAATCTGATTGAGTGTTTTTATGGTGATATTTTGATCAAACAAAAGACCATATTTCAATAGTAATATTTTTCTTAAAAGGGATGAAAATTCTTTTAATAAGTAAATAAATAAAACTACAAAACTTATGAGCACCAAATTATTTCCTGTATTATAATTGATTCCATAATCAATCAAATATTTAAAATGATAAGAAGATAAGACATTAAATACAAAATAAAACATAGTTAAGAAAAAAAGAAATAATATGTAATGCTTTTCTTTCTTTAAAAAGAAACCAATAGACTTTCTTATTATTCTATTATCATGAAATATTGGAAGCTTTTGAAAAGGTTTTAAAAATAGATAATGATTACTAGTCATTAACTTAAATTCTGATGTAGAAAGAATCCTTTTTCCCTTAGCAGGATCCATAATTAGGATTCTTTGATCCTTTTCATCGATTTCATAAATTACTATAAAATGGTGATAGCTTTTATTAATAATCACATGTGCAATACAGGGTAAGTTATCTGCCTTTATTTTTTCTATATCACCTTTTACAGCTTCTACTTCAAATCCGATTTTCTTCGCTGCCCCTAATAAATTAAGCAAAGATACTCCATTCTTTGTAGTATTGGTTAATTGTCTCAAGTATTCTTTTGATACTTTACCATTATAGTATTTAATGATAGAAAGAAGACAGCAAATTCCGCAATCCTTAATACCATCTTGTAATACTACTTTCATTCTTATTTTACCTCCTACCATATTATTAGTAACAGTTATTCTTTTTTCCTAGAAAAATAAAAAATATTATACAAATTTACATTATGTATAATATCCTAACATCCTTTTTATTCTTACTGATCCTATTTATTATTTTACTTCGCAGAGTCCATAGCACCAGAGGCGTTTGTTTTTACATCTGTATTAGTAGATACTGTTTTATAGTTAAAACCATAGCTTAGCAAAAACATACTACAAAATAAAATAATTCCTATTAATGATATTGCTATCATTTTCCTCCTGTTTTTAATATATTGCATTTTATATGTCATATCATATCCCCCTCTCTTAGTTGCATATTATATCATGTGTCTAAAAAAAACGCAAGAAAAAATTGACAAAAATAAAACTCTTGCATTACAAGAGTTAATTTTCAAGTGGTGTCCGCGAGGCGACTCGAACGCCTGACCGATCGCTTAGAAGGCGATTGCTCTATCCAGCTGAGCTACGCAGACATAAATCTACTGACATCTAAAATTATACAACAAAAAAAAATAGGTTTCAAGTACTTTTTTAGAAATATTCTATGACTTATTGATTACTAGAAATTATGTTTGAAACTAACCGATACCTCTTTTTTATAAAGGTATCGGTTAACTTTTATAAAATTCATGGTAAATCCTTCTTACCAATTGTTTCTATATTTTGTCCGTCTACTTGTAAAAGAACTTGATTTACATCATAATTATCAAATATTGAGTAAGCAAGGGTATATTTTACTTCCTCTATTACTTTATTATTACTATCAAAGATAGCTTGATTAAAATTAATAGACATTACATTTTCCTTTTCTTCATGTCCTAAAAGTTTAGTGTTACTATTTAAAAAGCTCATTAAATTTGGTTCATAAATATAACTTGTAGTAAGTTCATCTATAATAATGTTAATTTTATCTCTATCATCATTTACATACTTTGTAACTGGTACATAGTATTTGGCATGGTCAATTTCCTCTAAATAATAAACAACTACCTTATTAATGTTATTTCTAGATTTAATATCATACTTTCTATTGATACCCATTCTTTTATCTAAAACTTTATTATAGTCTTTTATAATTTCCTCCTCTATCTCAATAATAACCCCCTCGATATCACCTAAATCCATAACACTATAAACAATGGATTCTATCATCCGATCTTTTAATTCTTCTTTTATATTTAAAAATTTCTTACTAAAATTGATGGTAACATATCCTTCATCATAAAATACATCTATTACCTTTGTATTAGCGGGAATGGTTGCCTTTAATCCATTGGGGAATTTAGAATTTTCTTGTTTTATTAAATTATGAAGTAACAATTTTATCTGTTCCACTTTATCTTTTTTATCTAATAAAATTTTGGTTTTTACTAAATAGTCATTTCTATCTAATAAATAAATATTATTGGTTCCAAGTCCTGTTATATATTCTACTTCTAAGTTGGTCTTAATGGTTTTTTCTTCTTCTATCATGTTGGGAATTGAGTATACTACTAGTAAAATAAATGCTGTTAATGTAGTTATAAATATTTTACGAATTGCTTTTTTCTTTAACATAATATCACCTAATTAATGATATGAAAAAACGTACTGATGTAGTACGTTTTATAATGATATTTCTTTTAATTTTAATAACTCTACTACTGCACTTGCTCTTCCATTTACACCAAGTTTTTGCATAGTATTGGATATATGATTTCTTACTGTTTTTTCACTAATACCTAAGTTTTTAGCAATTTCTTTTGTAGTTTTATTAAGGATTAAAAGTTCAAAGACTTCTCTTTCTCTAGAAGTTAAAATACCTTTTGACATACAATTCTTCCCTTCCTTTATACGTTACCTAAAGTATTGTATGAGAAAGGGAGAATATGTTTCAGTTTATCTGCCTAACTTTTTTTAAAAGTTACAGTGATATACATTTTGTCATCATAATTAGTTTGAACAAGTCGCATGATATTATTAGCAATACTATTATCATGTTTATCTTTAATTACTACTACCTCTATGTTCTTGTCGTCTATTTTTACAAAACTATCTAGTTTATATTGCTCTTTGATTTGCTTTTCAATTTTTTCTTCTTCACCTTGTAATTGGTTTAAGTATTTCAATTGTTCATAAGCGTTGTTCTTTTCTTCTGTAGTAGTTTTTTCATTTGTTAATTTTTCTTGTAGACTCACCATTTGTTCTTGTCTTTCTTCTTCTAACGATACTCTCATAGCGACAAGCGAGTTTGTTTGTTTCACTTCCGTTTTTGCCTTATCCTTTTTTTTCGTTTCTACCTTATTTTCTACATTGTTTACTAACAAATCATTTGGCATTGTAATGTAATAGACACTGAGAACTAATATCAAACTAAATAATGTTAAAAACCACAAATTTTGTTTATTAATCATACGAGGCCTCCTCCTTACAGTAAACTATATGAAGCATAAAAAAAGAATATTCATAATAAATATTCTTATTCTACTTCTTTACCACAATTTGGACAAAATCTCGTATATTCATCGATTTTACTGCCACAGGATGTGCAATATTTGATATTGGTATCTTCCTTAGAATTTGTAGCAGATTCTGTTTGATTAGCTTGAGTATTATTATTTACCTGATTTATTTTGTTAAATACTACATCATTCATAGGTTTAGCTCCTAAATATTTACTATCTCCTAATCCCAAAATCAAATAAAAGATAGGTGCTAATAAGATTAAGCCAACGGCAAATCCGTCTTCTTTTCCAAAACTACGTGCTAAACTTACATTTAACAGAATTGTAAAATAGATAGTCGCTGCCATAGTAGCAAGAGATCCAATAATAGGAATTAGAACCAATATAGGACTAAGACATAAAATTAAAACCCACCATGGACTTACTCCAACAATTTTACATAACAAATACTGATTATATATTGGAATCAAAGCTCCCCATCCTGGCTGATTTGCCTTTTTTAGTATTTTCCATAATCCTATTATCTGCAATAAGGCTATTATAGCTGCTATAATTATGACTACCGCTACAAAAATCATAGCACCTGCAAATAATCCTGTTGCTAAATCACTTGATGAAGTATAGTAATCCATACACCCCACTCCTTTCTATAGTAATAGAATATCATATATTCCTATTTTATGCTATAACATTAGTATTTATTTTCTAAATTTTGTAAGGCATAAAGTAAAGCTACTTTACCAGATTCATAAGTAAGTCCGCCTTGTTGATATGCAATATATGGTTCTCTAATGGGACCATCACAACTAATTTCTATACTAGATCCTTGAGTAAAAGAACCTGATGCCATAATCACTTGATCATCATATCCTGGCATATCCCAAGGAATAGGGATAGAGTGAGCATCAATTGCAGAACCTTTTTGAATACCTTGTACATATTTAATTAGTTTTTCTTTATCATGAAAGATAATATTTTGAACAATATCAGCGCTGATATTGTTCAAAATATTATCTTT
>CAJUJA010000086.1:0-836 GCA_910586635.1 uncultured Bacilli bacterium
TTTCCCTACACGACGCTCTTCCGATCTTAGAAATATAAATATCACCTAGTACTCTACTATCACTAGCATTTACTAATATTTTATCATCTTCTAAAGCAAATGTTATAACATCTGTTTCTCGATCTATCTTTCGGTACTCTTTATTTAGAGTATGAATATAGGCGTTATCTACTAAAATGACATTAAATTCTACTTGTTCTAACTCCTCTTTTTTAATAGCATACTCTAAAACTTTTTTTATAGTATCTAGTTCTTTAATTTCTTCGTTTGTTTGATTAAAAATTTCTATATTATTCATACAATCACCTATATTAAACAAATAACTCCTAATAGTATTATAATCGATATAACATTTAAAAACATCTCTTTTTTCATAAATTCAGGCAATTTATCTGCTAACTTTTTAAAAAAGTAGTATACCATATATCCCAAGATTCCACCACTGATATTTAGTAATATATCATCCACATCAAATACTCTTCCTATTGACATTTGTACCGATTCAATCGATATGGATGCTATCATAGTTAATATGATAATACTATATGATTTCTTCACATTTAAGTAGTAACTAGCAAAAAAACCAAAAGGCATAAAAAGTAGTACATTTCCTAATACATTTTTTAAAAATAGACGACTTCCCAACCGGTATCTAAATATTTCTTTAAATGGAATAAAGTTATTACTACTCCAAGTAACATCATCTTGAAAAGTTACCACCTGGAATAGGCATAATATATAAATAATGAATGACAACATAAAAAGTTCTTTATATAAAGTTAAATGCTTATGATTTTTTATTAAATACGTAATTCTTAAGGAAACAATAATTACAA
>CAJUJA010000086.1:846-4782 GCA_910586635.1 uncultured Bacilli bacterium
TGAATTGTTTTAGTTACTTGGTTCACTCTTTTCACCTTCTATATCTTCTATTTTGATATTTTCTATATTTTCTGTATCTTTAATATCTTCTTCTACTTTAAAAAACACTTCTACTATTATTCTACTATTTTTTTCTGTCTTTTTCAAAACTTTTTTTGAAATTATACGATCTTCACTTCCCAATTTTTCTAATAATTTTCTACTAGCAATTTTTATCGCTTCTTGTGATGCGTTATTATGAGTATAATTTTTAGAAATCTCTTTGGTTTCGTGAATTGTTGTATAATATATTCCTATAGGAAGAATTGGATTTTTTATTAATGTTTTTCTTTGTAATTGATAGGTTTTATACGAATTTAGTTGAAGTAAAAATAGACTTTTATTAAAAACTTTTAATTCTATTTTTTTCTTACTCTTCCCAGTTTTATTGATTACTTGGTACTTTTTAGGTAAATCAATATCTACTTTATACCATACTTCACCAAAAACCTTTCCATCGGCCTTGGTTTTTGATACTATTTTTTCATCTCTTGTTATAAAACCACTAATTAAAACGTCCCCTTTTTTTACATAATCATATCTTTTTTTTACTACTTCTCCACTAGTAGCATTAATTCGTAGAATCATAGCATCTTTTTTAGCAATAATATTTTGAGCCTCTTTCTTTTTTTCTGCTTCATTTTTAATTCGTTCCTCTACTGATACAATATATTTAGTACCTACTCTTTCAATTTCTAACCATTCTATTCGATCAATTTCCTTTGCTAAAATCTTTTTCTTGATTTGTTCTTTTTTTGCATAACTCACTCTAAAACGATATTTTTTAATTCCATATGTTTCTAAATCGTTTAAAATAAGTTCTCTAATTTCCTTTTTAGAATGTTCCACCTCTACTGAAAAAATCACATTAGATAAACCTTGTATGATGATGATAGCTAAAAATAAAGAAAGTAAAAACCAAATATATTTTTTTAATAGATGTTTATATCTACTATATCCATATTCTCTAATTAATTTAATTTGATAACTTGTTTTTAACTTTTGAATTGCCTTTAAACCATTATCATCTACTATTATAATAGAGTATTGATCGTGGTTTTCCATATGATAAAGTAATATTTTTAATTTAATTAAGTCCTTTATAAACCTTTTAGGGTTTTTTCCAGTAATTTTTAATTGGTACTTACTATTCATTAAAATCTACCTCAATATTGGATACTCTTCCACTAATTAAGACTTCATCTTCTAATAACTTATTTAAGCATAAATCATTCCCTTTAATAACAATTTTCCCTTTATGTGTTAAAAATGAAATTCTCTCGTCTTCTAAGGAAATAATTTTTGAATAATTCGCTACATAAACCCTATCTTCAAATATCGTTAATTTAAATTCATTATCATTAATATAGTCTTTTATAGATTGAAACATTCTATCACCTAATTAAGGATATGTTTTTCTAATAAGAATAAGTCTTTTAAAGAGAAAAATAAATGATAATATCATATTCCAATTATCATTCTAGAAAAGTTTTGATAAAAAAGAATTGATTCTTAGACTAATCAATTCAGTTTCCTTTTTATGATTTCACTAATTTCTTTCATATCAAATTTCCCCTTTACTCTGGGTGTTACTTGTCTCATCACATTTCCCATATCTTTCATACTTTCTGCATGTACATTTTTAATTTCTTCTTCTATAATATTTTCAACTTCTTCTTTGCTTAATGGTTCTGGTAAATAATCCTTTAATACATCCAACTCTTGCTCTGTTTTTTCTATTAAATCTACTCTAGATGCCTTTTTAAACTCTTCTATAGAATCTTTACGTAACTTTACTTGCTTATTTACTACATCGATTAATAACGCATCATTAATTTCTACTTTTTTATCAATTCGTTCTTTATCAAGTGCTGCTTTTACCATTCGAATTACAGTAAGTCGTTCCTTATCTTTTTTCTTCATCGCATCAATCATATCATTTTTTAATTTTTCTACTAAACTCATTTTATCACTCTCCTTGTATATTATACACCTAAATCTTCTAATTATCTAGCATTTATAGATACTAATTTTTAAGTAAAAAAAATAGAGATTTTAATTAATCTCTATTGTTACGTTCTTTCTTATCCCTTTTTCTAGAATTCTTGATTCCTTCCTTTTTTGCATTACGTCTTCTTACTCCTGGTTTATCATAACATTCTCTTTTTTTACATTCTGAAGGGACACCGTCTCTAGCTACTTTTTGTTTGAATTTCTTTAAAGCCATATCCAAATTGCCATTTTTTACAGTGACTTGAGTTGCCATCTTATCCCTCCCTTCGCTTTTTTCTAAAAATGATTATAACAAAGTTTTCTTTATTTTTCAAGGATTTTTGACATTTTTTTTATTTATTTACTACTTTGTTATAATTTTATAAATATTTCTTAAAAATATACCAAAATAATTACCTATAGAATAAATAAATTGAAATAAATATAAAAATACTGGGATTAGAATAATAATTAGACTATTATATATTATCTTTTTATGCTTTTTTATTACTTTAAAGGACATACATTATGGTCAGCTACCCTTCTGATAGAAGACCCAATTGTTTGCCCCGCATCCATCAGTAGCTTGATCACATTGACCAAGGCATTGATTACGGTTCCACTAATATAATTAGAACCACCTATTATATTTCTTGAGGTATCCTCTTTAATTGAAATCATTCTTCACATGATTTAGGATGAACAATTCCACCAAATACTCCTGATAGGAATAATACCGCTGAAACGATTCCTAAAGCGGCCCAAGTAGAAAATCCACCTGTTATCCTTTCTAATTCTTTTGTATCTAACTTTTTCATATTCACTCCTTCCAACATGATTTAAATATATGAATCATACGACGTTTTTTATCATATATCGTTACTTTTATATAATCTCCATCATGATATTTTTTAGGCGTTTTAACTCTAATAATGACATCGTGATAGAATTCCTTCCTTTTTAAAACATTTCTTTGGATATGAGTTATTTCCATTTTTCTTTTTGTATTATCTATTAATATAAAATTACTCCTTTTCAATAATGTTAATTGCTTCGTTGTTGTCATTAATTTTATATAATTTTTACTAATTAATATAGAATCTAATACTTGATAACTACGATATCGATATGTAAAGATGTGAATTAAAAATGAAGAGCATAAAATAATAAATATAAAACTAATACTAATTATTAATTGATTTTTTTCATAATTCTTCTTCACTTATTTTTCCATTTCTCAAAGATATAATCCTATCAAATAATTCTTTATTATCAAAGCGATGAGATATTACAATAATTGTCTTATTTTTTAAATATCTAAATATATTTAAAAGTATCTTTTTTTCTCTTAATGTATCAATTTGACTAAAAGCTTCATCAAAAATATAGATGTCGCTTTTTTTTAAAATACTTCTAGCCAGAATAATTCTTTGCCTTTCTCCTCCACTAAAGTTAAAGCCATTTTCTTCTACTAATTTATCCATAGTTGCCACCTCATCAACTAGTGTTAGTGCCATAACTTTTTGAATCTCTTCTTTTGGAAAATTTCTGTATAATTTAATATTATTGAGAACTGTATCATTAAATAAAAATTCTTGCTGTGAAATATAAGTAATATGTTCTCTTAATACATCTAAGTGATAATGGTTAATATCAATTTCATTAATAGATAGGCTATTAAAAGGAACCTCTATATACCTCATTAAAAGTTTTACAAGAGTGGACTTTCCAACTCCACTAGGGCCATACAAAAAGACTTTTTCACCAAATTTAATGGTTAAGTTAATACAATCTAATAGAATTTTTCCATTATAGGAATATGTTAAATTATGATAAGAAATATCTCCCTCCAAACGATATAAATTATAATAATTTCCTCCTTGGAATATCTCCTTTTTAATTGTA
>CAJUJA010000087.1 GCA_910586635.1 uncultured Bacilli bacterium
GAGTTCAGACGTGTGCTCTTCCGATCTAAATTAGTATTATTAATACTAGCGTTTAAAGATTTAGATTTTGATCGTTTTATAAAAAAGGACTTTTATTTTAAAATAAGTATTATAATACTTTTAGCAATACTCTATTTTTTAGGACTTACAGATAATAATCTAGTTTATCGCGAAGGAATTTTAAGAAACTCTTTTGGATTTAAACATCCAAATAATTTGGGTTTATATCTAATGATGATTTGCCTAGACTATTATTATATGCACAAAAATAATTCAATTATCAAACCTGTATTATTATCGATTATCGTTTGCTTGTTAATCTATAAATTTATAGATAGTAGAACTACTTTTATTGTAATTATTGGTGCTACTATTTTGATCATAATAAACAAAATATTAAAAAATAGAGTAGTTAATAATAGAATTGTAAAATTTGTATCTAAAAACTTATTCCTCATCTTGTTAATAGTATCTATTGTATTTGTATATTTATATCAAAGGGGAATTAATTTTACATATACATTAAATCGACTATTAACAGGAAGAATTTATCTGAACTCGTTGTTTTTATCACAGTATCCAATTAACTTTTTGGGACACGATATTCTGACTAACGAAAAATTAATTTTAGATAGTTCATACTTTAATATATTATTAAAATATGGATTGATATGTATACTTTTCTTTTATCAAGTATTTAATCATACTATCAAAAGTGCATATAAAAATAAAAACTATATTATGGTTATCATTTTTATTGTATTGTTATTTTATGGATTTTCAGAATCATTTTTATATAAAGTATCTGCCAATGCATTTTTACTGTATTTTGGTAAGATATATAATGAAGCAAAATAAGGAGGTATTTTATGAGAAGTAAAAACAGTGCTAAAAATTTAGTTGTTGCTTTAATTGGACAAGTTTTTGGCTTGCTTATAAGTTTTATTGCAAGAATTATTTTTGTAAAGTTTTTATCGACGGAATACCTAGGTTTAAATGGATTATTTACTAATTTACTTACCATGTTATCGTTAGTAGAGTTAGGAGTAGGTTCTGCTTTAGTATTTAGTCTTTATAAGCCACTTGCTATTAAGGATCAAGAAAAAGTAAAAGGCCTAATGAATCTGTATAAAAAATCCTACAATATTATAGGAGGAGTTATTTTAGTTTTAGGAATTTTATTTCTTCCATTCTATAAATACTTAATTAGTGAAGTTCCTAGTATTTCTAATTTAGATGTTATTTACTTATTGTTTGTTTTCAATACAGCAATCTCTTATTTTTATTCTTATAAAAGATCTTTAATTATTTGTGATCAAAAAAGGTATATTGCAACGATTTACCGATATGGGTTTTATTTCTTATTAAACGTAGTACAGATTATTATTTTATTCTTAACCAAAAATTATATTTTATATTTAATTTGTCAGGTTTTATTCACTTGGATAGAAAATATATTTGTATCTAGAAAAGCGAATCAGATGTATCCGTATTTAAAAGATAAAAAAATCAAGCCACTTCCTAAGAGGGAATTAAAAGCCATTAGAAAAAATGTAGGTGCTATGCTTTATCATAAATTGGGAGGAGTGGTTGTTAACTCTACAGATAATATTTTAATATCAAAGTTTGTAGGATTAATTGCTGTTGGAATTTATTCCAATTATTTATTGATTATTTCAGCCTTAGAAACAGTTACCTCGCAATTCTTTAATGCCATTGTTGCAAGTGTTGGTAACTTAGGAGCAAGCAATGATAAAAAACGTGCAAAAGAAATATTTGATACTACTTTTTTCTTAAACTATTTTATTTTTGGGATTCTAACTATTTGCCTTTTATTATTAATATCCCCATTTATTGAAATATGGTTAGGAAAAAAATATGTATTTGAATTTTCTGTTACATTATGTATTTGTATTTGCTTTTATTTAAAAGGAATTAGGAAAACTTGCCTTACCTTTAAAGAAGCACTGGGACTATTCTATCCGGATCGTTATAAATGCCTAGTAGAATCTATGATTAATTTAGTAGTATCCATCATTTTAGGAATTAAACTTGGAATTATTGGAATCTTTATTGGAACCATTACTTCCACTGTTACTACCTCTCTTTGGATAGAACCTTTTGTTTTATATAAGTACTATTTTAAAGAAAGTGTCAAAGACTATTTGATAAAATTAATCCAGTATTCCCTAGCAATTATATTTACTTACTTTGTAACTGCTCAAATAGTAAATCTCATTGTCCTAAACGGGGTTATAGGATTATTAATAAAAGGTGTGATAACGTTCTTAATATCTGCTTTTCTATTAGGAATCATATTTATAAGAAGTAGGGAAGTAGATTACATGAGGGGAATACTAAAAAACATCATAAGGAAGGATGTAAAATGAAAAAAGTTGTTATTAGTATATTATTCATAGTATGGTTACTTGTTATCTTCCTGTTTTCTAATCAAAACGGAGTAAGTAGTAAACAGTTAAGTAGACAAGTACTGGATAAAATAATTAGTATCTCCTCTTATGTTACTAATCAACCAATCAGTCCAGAAAAGAAAGAGCAAATCATCAAAAAGTATCATCCTATTATCAGAAAAATAGCTCATTTCACAATTTACTTTATTTTAGGAATCTTAATCTACTTAGTAGTATGTTATGATAGGGAAAATAAAAAATGGTTGCTATGGCTGAGTATCGTTTTTTGTATTCTATATGCATGTAGTGATGAGATTCATCAGATACTATCAGTAGGAAGAACTTTTAAAATAAAAGATATTATTATAGATACCATAGGAAGTCTTTCAGGGATTTTCTTAATAAAAAATATAAAAAATAGAAGGTGTAAACATGAAAAAAATCCTTAGTTTTTCAAATATAGTTAGTTTTTTATCCTTAGGAATTACAACAGTACTACTTTTCTTTATGATTTGCTTGGATTTAATACCTGCTTTTTATTTGATTTTTCTTGGACTTATCATATATGGAATCACAATATTAGGAATCATATGGATGAAAAGAAAAAAAAGAGTATGGAACATTGCAGGGGGTATTTTATTACTCATGACTTCTGTAATCAGTGGAATTTTAACCTTTTATCTTGTAAGGACCAATTATTTTTTTAACAAGTCCTTTGATAATGCATCAAGCACCTATAAAACCACTTACTATATTGTTGCCAAACAAAATTCTTCTTATAAAAAGATTCAGGATATTGAAAATAAAACCTTAAACTATTATGAGGGGGAAACCCATATTGAAAAAGCTACTTCTTTTTTGGATAAAGTTCTTTCTTATAATGAAAATAATTATAATAATATAGGACTTATGTTTGAGGATATGAATCGGGATAAAATAGAGTTAATCTTAATTAGTAAAACTTCATACGATTTGATTTTTGATATCGATTCTAGTATGGAAAAAAAGAATTATAAAATGATTTACCAATTTGATATTAAAAATAAGATGAAGATAGAAAAGACTAAAGAGAAAGATAGCTTTAATATTTATATTGGCGGAAGAGATTTTACCAATGCTAATATGGACTTTAATATGATTATTACTATGAATATGAAAACTCATCAAGTACTTTTAACTAGTATTCCAAGGGACTATTATATAGAAGTAGATGGTTATCATAAAAAAGATACCTTAAGTTATATGGGAGCCTTAGGAATTACTACCAATATGAAATCTTTAGAGAATTTTCTGGGAATTCCAATTGATTATTATGTTAGTATTGATACATTAGGATTGGTATCCTTAGTGAATGAATTAGGGGGAATTAATTATTGCTCAGATTTTGAATATACCACAACGCATGCTTTGATCTTAGATAGTTATGATGATACAAAAGGACAGAAACTACAGGTGAAAAAGGGCTGCCAACATATTAATGGAATACAAGCCCTAACGATAGCACGTGAGAGAAAAAGTATTCCAGGAGGAGATTTAAGAAGACAGGAAAACTGTCAAGAAATAATCATTGATATTTTAGAACAAATGAAAGGGTTTAAAACATTAACGAATTATGATAATATTCTAAATTCACTTAGTGATTTATATGAGACAACAATCCCAAAAAATGTAATGAAAAGAATAATAAAAGATACGATTCATAATAAAGGAGCTTGGAAGATTCAAAAACAGGTACTAGATGGAGAAGATACAAAAGACTGTGTTCATATGACTAGCCTAATAGATTGGGTGATGATTCCTAATATGGATACTGTAAACCAAGCAAAAGAGAAGATCAACCAAATCTCTAAGTAGTAAAAGATGTGGTATAATAATTGTACGAGGAAGTGGTATGATGAAATGGATTTCAAAATTAACTAGTTTTATTCTAACTATAATTTTTTTAGTCGTAACGTTTATGGTTTATAGACTAAATTTAGTTCCTATCAAATACTTCTTACCCATTATAGGAATCTTACTATTTATAATTTTGTTATTAGATTTTAAATTACTTCGTAAAAAAACAAAATTATTTAGTCGGATCTTCTTTAATATCCTTGCTGTTTTTATAATTATA
>CAJUJA010000088.1 GCA_910586635.1 uncultured Bacilli bacterium
TCATAATCCCTTTTATATTTTTTATTTATAACGATATTTTCTAGGTTTTTCAAAAGAAATATTGATAAGAATTCCAACAATAATCATGTAAGATAATAAACTACTACCACCGTAACTAATAAAGGGAAGAGTAATTCCTGTAATTGGTAATAAACCAACTGTCATACCAATGTTTTGAACTTGTTGAAATAAAAGCATAGCAACAATTCCCACTAAAATATATTTATCAGTATCCTGAATTTTTTTCTGAGCTAGATGGATAATTTTTATATCTAGAAAGACAATTAAAGAGAGTAATAGAAAAATCCCAATTAATCCAAAATTAGATGCATAAACAGCAAAGATAAAATCTGTTCCTGACTCTGGAAAATAAATAGGAGTTTTATTAAACCCATGACCAAATAACCCCGCAGATCCAATCGCAGCTTTAGCATTTTCAAGTTGTAGTCCACTTCCACTAGACCAATCAAAGACTCGTTCTAAACGGTAAAATAAATTGGTTCCAAATAACTTAATAAATAACTCTTCTTTTAAAAAGTAAATTCCTAATATTGTTCCAAGGAGAATAGAAATTATAATAAATGCAACAACAAACCAACGAATTCTTATTCCAGATGCAAACATCATACAAATATAAATGACCAAATAGATAATCACGGATCCAGTGTCTGGTTGTAAAAATGTTAGAATGGAAGGAATTAACACAATTAGGAGGGTTTTTAGAAGAAAGAGGAATTCTTCTTCTATAGAAGGAGAATCATACTTGGTCCTAAATTCATGAATCATGGTTGCCAAAGTTAACATTAAGAAAATCTTCATAAATTCACTTGGTTGAAAACTACCAATACCAGGAATAACAAACCAACACTTACTACTATTAATTTCAGGAGCAAATAAGAGTAGGGAAAGTAGTAATACATTTCCTATTACATAAAAAATCCAGGTATGACTATATAAATACTCATTTTTCAATTTTATTAAAAGGATAACTAGAACAACTCCTACGATATACCAAATGGATTGTTTTAATGCCAGATTTCCCATACTAGGGGAAATGTAAGTAGAGGCACTATATATTGTAATAATACTAACAACTGCTAATACACATATTGGTAATATGATAGAAAGGTTAATTTTTTTATTTTTATACATCATGTTATCTCTCCTCATCTAATAGTTATTATACCAAAAAATTGCAAGTTTTATCTAAAATAATCATAAAATATATAAAAGGATGTGATTTTTATTAAAAAGTTACCTAAAATTTATCAAAATAATATTGATAAACCGATATATAATAATAAAAAAACATATTATATTAAGAATGATTCTGCAAAAACGAATAGTGCGTTAGAACAGGATTCTATGAGTATAGAACAAATCAATTCCATTATAGATGAAATTTTTAATGGAGTAGGGTATCCTTTTAACATTCCAGTTATGATAAAAACTAATACTAAAGCTTATGAAACAAGTTTAATAACTAGAACTAATGGCTATCTACTTACACTAGATCATGATAAAATTAAGTTAGAAGATATTATTTTAATCCAAAGAAAAAATCCTTAAGTAGGATTTTTATTTTAACTAAATAGCAATATAAGCATCGTCATAACATTTGACAGCTGATACACAATTTAAATCAATAGTGAAGAATTGATTAGTAGATGTATAAGCCCCGTTTGCAAAATTTAAGATTCTGCAAGTACAGCAACAATCATCAATAGATTCTAAGCGAAAGATAGTAGCACCATCTACCTCCCAAATTCCCCCTGTAGTACAGTTATATAAAGAAATTGGTCTGGTATTATAGCAAGTAACCTCATCAGGACCTAAAAATGGTTTATCACAGCCTTCTTGGCTGCATGCCTTGAAACTATTTCTTTGTAAACGAATGATTTTGTTTAAAATATCAGAAATACAACCACAGTCATTATGTTTTTTATCGTCGCACATATCGATTTCTCCTTTCTATAAATTTTCTAGGAAGATGTCAGGTAAACATCTCAAAATACAGAAACAATTCAAATCAACAGTAACAAATTCATTAGTCGAGGTATAAGTAGTAGTTTCTCCTACTGTGGTAGGAGTTAAGATTCTAAGTTTAGCACAACACTTTTCTACTTCTTCAACTCTAAATACACTTGATGTTGATAAAACAGTATCTGTATAGTAATTTACTGTGAATAAATCACCAGTTTTGCTATATAATGTGATAGGCCTAGTATTATAATAGAAACATTCGCTATTTCCTAAAAAAGGTTTGTCACACCCCTCAGGATAACATTCTGGAGAGCACTCTTTTTGTAAAATATCTATTACTTTTAATATTTTAGCAAGGCAACATTTATCGTTATTTTCCATAAAATTCCTCCTTATCATTTCTAATATAAGATATTCCTCTAATTCAATTTAGTGCATAGCTTATACCTATATAATGATATGTTTCAAAATGAATTTTAATACAAGTAGAATTATTCTTAAAAGATGGTTATAAATGAATTATGTTATAAGGAATATATGGTGAATAAAAATGTTTTTGTAGAAGTATAGAGTATGAATCAAAAAATAGATAAAAATGAGTACTATTATTTACATGATATAGAGAATGAAAGTTCAGAAACTCTAGAGGATATAATTTACTCATGGGTTGAGAGATGAATATGGAACTAGTTTAGGCCTACTATGGAAAAATTTGATCCAGAGAGTATTGAAAGAATTGGACTATCACACAAGATGAGGACTTATGCATTAGGATACATAAATCTATATTCTTAATCAAAATACCAAAAAATATATGGATGATGCATTGCATAGAGTGGTACTATAGATTGTCCAGGATCCTCATTAAAATTAACAGGAGAAAAACATATGAAAGAAGAGGAATATATTATTTGATCAACCACTTAGTTCAAAGGTGTTTATAATAGAACAACAGATCTCCTTATAACTAATCCGAATTTTTCACCAGTATTGAATCAAAATGTCCTTATATATTCTGATGAACAAATTAATAATTTTTAGGCACTCAATCAAGTACAATGGGTAAAATGTGCAAAAGTAGAGAGGAATTTAGTTATGAAGAAATATACGAAATAGATACAAAAAGAAAAACGTTTGATGAATATATGGAAAGTTATAGTAAGTACTTTAAAGTATCCCCTGTAATAAAGATAAAGTTTGATGCAAGTTCATATAGAAGCAGTTTAAAATCTAGTAAGGAACTAGAAAAAATGCTTTCTGTTGATAATTAAAACGTAGAAGTTAAGTATAATAAATAGAATAAAGACTTTATTTTTTTCATATAATAAGATATAATAATGATGGTGATAAAATGCAATATATAATTATAGGAATCGTTTTATTAATTATTTTATTAGCGATTTTAAAAGCAAATAAAAAAGATGTCAATCTAGATTTTAATAAGTTAGTGGAAGCACTAGGTGGAAAGGAAAATATTATAGATACCGAAATTATGTTATCCAGATTTAAGGTGACCCTAAAAGATATTACAAAAGCAAATAAAGAGGCTATTCAAAAATTAGGTGCTAAAGGAATCGTTGAAATTGATAACCAACTAAAAATAATTTTAGGACCAAATTCAAAACAGTTAAAGAAATATATTGATGATTTAAAATGACAAATTAAGTCGTTTTTTTTCATATTTCGACAAAATTCGACAAACTCTTTTTGTATGATATTCGTAGAATAAGAAAAGAGGTAAGAAAATGATGAAAATGTTTGAAGGATTATTCCTGAATTGTATTTACTTATTATTTCCACTATCTATTTATTTGATTGCTACTGCTTATGTGAAAAGTATAGACCATAAAACAAAGAATATTTTTTTAGATATTGCTCTTTTTTCGTCTATTTATTTTTTATTTCGATATGGATTCCAAATGTTTTCTATTTATCCTATGATTTTATTCAATATTCCTTTACTGATTGGATATTTGAAAAATAGAAAAATAACCTCTATTTTAATATCATTATTACTAGTCTATTATTATCATCAAAATATTGGAATTAGTTATTTACTTCTTCTTTCAGAATATCTAATATATTATATTGTTTATAATTATATAAAACATAAAAAGGAAGAGCCGATTTTCATCATTACCGTATTTGTAGTAATTAAAGCATTCCTTATGTCATTTGAGATGTTTTTAATTTTTTACCCCAATAGTAATATGATTTTGAATTTTGTATCCATTTTCTCAATGATGGCCCTTTTTACCATCATGGCATATATTTGTTTATATCTTTTAAATAAAGGAGAAGAAATTATTGATTTAAACAATACTATTAGGAAACTAGAAAAGGAAAAAGATTTAAGAGCTTCTTTATTTAAAATTACTCATGAGATTAAAAACCCGATTGCAGTATGTAAAGGGTATTTAGATATGTTAGATTTAAATGATTTACAGAAAATAAAGAGATCGGAAGAGCACACGTCTGAACTCCAGTC
>CAJUJA010000089.1:0-339 GCA_910586635.1 uncultured Bacilli bacterium
CTTTCCCTACACGACGCTCTTCCGATCTTTTAGAAACAAGATATCCTGAAGATATTTCTGAAATTCTTGCTAAATGGGTATTTTCATCGGGAATTGTATTAACCGGAAATAACAATAAATAAAGTAACCCTATTGGTATTATCAAAATTAAATATAGTTTTTCTAGTTGTAACTTTTCTTTTTTATGAAGTAACAAAGAATAGCCTCCAATAAAAAAAATATTGATCAAAACTACAATAAGTAGAATGTATACTTTATTACTGGAAAATCTATTTGTATGCAATCCACATAAAAATAGAATATTAATCATTAGAAATAGGACTACAAATAATATGTATT
>CAJUJA010000089.1:349-1839 GCA_910586635.1 uncultured Bacilli bacterium
GTATTTATAATTTTTAACAATTTTCTGGAAAGATTTTTTCATCATTTTCCTCCTCTTTGTTTTAAACCATACCTTTTCAGTCATGATTTTTGGTATTTATTAATAGAATTTCAAATAATTGCCTATGTTTTTTTACTACAACCTCTAATATTAATCCGCATACAAAAAGTAAAATAGAAATCATTAACATAAAACCAGAGAATATTAAAGTTGGATATCTTGGAACTAATCCAGTTTGAAAATACTCTTTAAAAACAGGTACTGCGAAAATAACAGAGATTACCAAAAATAATAGACTAATCAAAGTAAAGAAAATAGTTGGTTTATACTCTTTAAAGAGTCTTCCTATGGTTTTTAGTACCTTAAGACCATCACTATAAGTACTTAATTTCGATTCACTTCCATCTGGTCTATCACGATATTCTACTGGAATTTCTTTTAGTAGAAAATTCTTATCAAGGGCATGTATTGTCATTTCTGTTTCAATTTCAAACCCTTTTGATAACACTGGAAATGTTTTTACAAATTCATAACTGAAAGCTCGATACCCTGTCATAATGTCTCTTACTTTACTCTTAAATAAGGTATTAATAAGTCCTCTTACAAGCCTATTTCCAAAATTATGAAATGGTCTTTTATTTTCTTTAAAATAAGTAGAAGATAGGCGATCTCCTATTACCATATCTGCCTGCTTATTTAAAATTAACTCACACATTTCTTTTGCATTTTCACAAGGATATGTATCATCTCCATCGATCATCAAATAACAATCTGCTTCTATATCCTTAAACATACTACGAATGACATTCCCTTTTCCTTGACGATACTCATATTTTATGATTGCCCCTGCTTTTTTAGCTATTTTATCAGTACCATCTGTTGAGTTATTATCGTATACATAAATATCCGCATCAGGTAAGACTTTTTTATAATCTTTTACTACTTTTTCAATTGTCTTTGCCTCGTTATAGCAAGGGATTAATACAGCTATCTTTTTCTTTTCATCTTTTTTCATAAACTACTCCTTCTTCTTTACTTTTCTTCATTATTTTTTTCAGAATTTTTATAAATATTATTTAATTTTTTTGCAATCCACTTTGGCCAAAATTTTTGAAATATTTCGAAATCCTCTTTTGTTCTAATATTTTCTTTTATGATTTCAGTTGTTGTAGATTCATCATGAATTCGATGTCCCATTAACTTATCTTTAATATAAATAAAAGATCCCTTAAGATGTGATAATTTTTCCCATGCAAACCAATCCACATCACATTTTAAATGACATTGAAATTTCTGTTTTGGTACATTTTCTCTAACAAAAGTAACAGCTGGACAACTAATCGCATTCCCAAATCTCAATATAAATCTCTTAAAAAATTTAAGTTTTGATAAAAAGCGAAATCTAAGTGGGAATAGTAAAATTCTTTTAATTCGTAGATTCCTATTTGTTTTAATCTTTTTATCTTCCTTAATCTCATAATAAGATCGGA
>CAJUJA010000089.1:1849-4424 GCA_910586635.1 uncultured Bacilli bacterium
GATACGCCTCTATTACCTTTTTAGCATAATCATAGTCATAAATATCATCCTGATGTGCAATGGTAACTAAGGTAGAATCTACGCAGTTACTTGCAAAATCAAAGTCATATCCAATTCCCTTTTGCTCTTTATTTACTATTATTTCAAGGTTATACTTTTTTGCCATCCTCTTTATGTAAGAATTAGGTGTAGAAGTTGCTATCACAACATTTGTTTTTAAACTTTGATTTAAGACAGATTGAATACAATTTTCTAATTCTTTTGATTCTTTATATCCCAAAACGACAAAGGTATGTATCTTTTTTTTCATGATTGATCTTCCCTTATCTTACTTAGTTCACTTTTTAAAAGAGAAACTTCTTGTATTAATAAAATAGTTTTTTTCTTTTGACCAGCAATCATAATGGTAAGTGCCATTACGAATAAAATTAAAATCCCTATTAAAATTCCCATAATAAAGCTAGACATCACTTCAAAACCTAACTTTTTCGAAATCAATACAAATAAATTAGGAAATAAAGCTACTAGTGCAATAATAAGTGCCATTCCATACCATAACAAAGAGTATTTCTCTGAAATTCGTCCTTTTTTTAATACATAAGTTGTTAAAATTATTAAAAATACAGATACTAATATTAAAGTAATAATCAGATTTATTTGCATTTTTGATACCTCCTTACTTTAATTGCTAATAATGCAATAGATACATTTAACATATAATAAACATTTTTCCATGTCTTAATAGAAGACATTCCAGCTTTTCTTTCTTGCATCTCTACTGGAATTTCTAAAACCCTATATTCTTTTTTCAACACCTCTGCTGTTGTTACAGGCTCTGGATATTCGCTTGGATATGAAATAGAAAAATCATAGATTAGTTTCTTAGAGCAAGCTCTAAATCCTGAAGTAGTATCATATATTTTCCTTTTCGTTACTAGCTTCATAAAAATAGAAATGATTCTAATCCCTATTCTTCTTGCAAAAGTAGTCTTAAAAGTATCTATATCACTTACAAATCTAGAGCCAATTACCATATCTGCTTTTTGATTCTTTATTGGTTTTATAATATCCTTTACATATCTTACATCATGTTGCCCGTCTCCATCAAATTGAACTGCAATATCATAGTGATTAGTATATGCATATTTATATCCTGTTTGAACAGCACCACCGATTCCCAAATTGTGAATTAAATCTACTACTGGGATTTTATTTTTATGACAGATTTCACTTGTATGATCAGTGGATCCATCATTGATCACAATAACATCATATTTTGTTTTATTCTTCCTATTATAATTAATAATACTTTGATAAGTACTTAATATATTGTCTTCTTCATTATAAGCTGGTATGATTAATAATACTTTTTCCATAAAATCACCTATTTTTATTTTACTACAAAATAATTAGAGAATCAAACCATAAGAAAACATATCGGAGCTTATAAAATATGCTTCTATAATAATATTAAATTCCTACAGCCTTATATACCATAATAAAGTTTGCTAACATTAAGGTGCAATAAGGAAGAAGTAGCAACAAAATAGGATCCGATTTTTTCTCCTTTTTTATTTTGTTCTTTGTTGGTGCCATAATAAATAAAAGAATGAGTAATAAGGGGATAAAGTATCTTGTTTGAACACCAGCAATGTCTTTGATACCTACTTCTGTAAAAGATAAATACATAGCAGTAGCAATCAAGACTGATATTCCCATATAAATCACTGAAAACACAATTTTAATCTTATTAGAAATTACTTTTTTAGAAAATGAATCGCTAAACAGCAAATAAAGTAAGAAAATTAAATTTGAGATATAGATAAAGGAAATAAATGGACTTATATAAGAATCTAAATAAGCAAAAGAGATAAAGGTTTTTTCCCCAATCAATAAAGATTGCCCATTTTTAATAAAGAACTTTAACAAAGTCTTTCCATAACCAAATGGATTTTGTAAAATCAATCGAAGTTGTTCACTTGCATTTGTATTTCCACCTCTAATATCTCCTGCTACTTCTCCCATAAAAAATGGTAAAATAAACGTAGACATTAATAAAAGCATAATCAATGTCGTTATAATCTTAAATACAATTGCCTGCTTTTTATTATCAAATTTAGAATTAGGAATAAAGAGGATTAATAGTAAGAGTGGACAGTAAATCGCCTTAGGCAGACTTGCCCATATAATACAACAGATAAATAAAAATAAGTATTTCTTGTTCATTTTTTCATCTTCTAACAATCTTAAAAAGAAAGCTAATCCTAAGGTGATGCTAGCGGTAATCATTGGATCATAAGAAAACTGAGTAGCTAAAAATAAATTAGAGGCTAATAATGAGATGAAAAATATTAATTTTTTCGCATAAGTACTAATTTTAATTGCTAAAAACATCAACAAAACATAACACAAAAAATTCAATAACTTAGCCATTATAAAGGATAGAATATAATTCATATGACAAATATCTGCTACTTTGAATCCCAAGTAAAAAGGAAGGTATACAAGCTTATTATATTTATTTGAATAATTATTAATTTGTATTTGATGATTCCTTGTTAGATCGGAAGAGCGT
>CAJUJA010000090.1:0-796 GCA_910586635.1 uncultured Bacilli bacterium
CTACACGTACTGACACACTCTTTCCCTACACGACGCTCTTCCGATCTCTTTATTTCAGCTACATGTCCTAGAAATAATTTTAGAGAAAGACAGGCTTCATCATGAGCAATTGATTCTCCAATTTCTAGTGTTTTTTTTGTACTATTTGAACTAGTTATTATATCCATATCTAAATATTTAAAGAAATGAAACCATAAATCTTTATAATAATAATATAAAAGAGATTTTGGTATGCCTATTTTTAATCTCATAATTTCCTCCTAGAAAATTTTATGTCAACAATAGGAAAATATAAGGGTTTTATTTCGACAATATCCAAAGATCAGGTATAATAAAGGTGGTGATAGTATGAATAAAAAAATATGGATAGGAATAATCGTTTTATTACTTATGATGCCTTGTTCTGTATTTGCAGAAGAAGTAGAGGTGAAATTATCAAGATGCGTTGATGGAGATACGGCTAGATTTATGATTGGAAAAAAGGAATATTCTACTAGGTTTTTAGCAATTGATACACCAGAGACCAAGCATCCTAAAAAGGGTGTAGAACCATATGGTAAAGAGGCAAGTGATTATACCTGTAGTATGCTAAAGAAAGCTAAGAAGATTGTATTAGAATATGATCCAAATTCTACAAAAGAGGATAAATATGGAAGAAAACTCGCATGGATTTTTGTGGATGACGAATTATTACAAAAACAGTTAGTGAAGAGGGGATATGCCAAAGTGGCCTATTTATATGGTGATTATAAGTATACAAGATCGGAAGAGCACACGTCTGAACTCCAGTCACATT
>CAJUJA010000090.1:806-4419 GCA_910586635.1 uncultured Bacilli bacterium
GTGACTGGAGTTCAGACGTGTGCTCTTCCGATCTAGTATACAAATACTTTGAAAATAACAGAAAAAAAGGCGAAAGTAGAAAAAATAGGAATTTGGTCTAACAAACAGGTAAGAAAAGATAGTAGTAGTATTTCTATTGATAAAATTTTAAATAAAATCTATCGATATATTAGAAAAGAGATTAAAAGTATGCTATAATAACTGATATGAAAGGAAGTTTATCATGGCATCAAAAAATAAAAGTAAGAAAAAAACAATTCAAATAGAATTGGATAAAGACCAAATAATAAAAACAGGTATTGCGATTTTAGTAGTAGTAATGATTTGTTTGATTTGCTTTTTTGCTTCCAGTTCTAAATCAAAACCATATGAAAAAACAGCTAATGTAAACACGGAGAGTGAAGGAGAAAACGTTCTAGAACAAGCAACCAAACAAGCTGGAGAAATTAGTGATGATGAAAGGACTCAACCAGAAGAGATATCTCTTCAAACCTATTTGGAGTTATATGATAAGGAGGAGGAATCTTTAGTATTAATTTCTAGACCAACTTGTCAGTACTGTAAAATAGCAACTCCACTCATTGAAAATATTATTTATGAGAAAAAGGTTAGGATTCATTATTTAAACTCAGATAACTTAACAGAAGAAGAAAATTCTAAATTAATTACATCTGATGATTATTTCTCTAGTGGATATGGTACCCCTCTATTGCTAGTAGTAGGAAATAAAAAAATTAAAGATCAAGTAGAAGGATTAGTAACCAAAGAATCTTATGAAGCATTTTTTAAAGAATATGGATTTATGGAGTAAAGACTATGGCAGGAATTGTATATAAAAAAGCATTAGAATATAAGAGACTACATCCCATGACTGTTGCTTGGAGATTAAAAGAGAATTCAGAAATTGTAGAGAAACACTTGAACCCAGGAGAAGAGGTTCAATATGTATTTGTTGCACAAAAGAATAATAATCCTTTTAATATTATTACAACAGCAGTCATTGCTCTAACCAGTCAAAGAATTTTAATTGGCAGAAAAAGAGTTGTCATTGGATATTTTTTAGATTCTATTACTCCTGATATGTTTAATGATTTAAAAATATATAGTGGAATTGTTTGGGGAAAGGTATATATTGATACGGTTAAAGAATTTGTCACTTTATCCAATGTTGCTAAATCCTCACTAAAAGAAATAGAAACAAAGATTTCATCGTTTATGATGGAAGAAAAGAAAAAATATGGATATAAGCCTATGGGAAGAAAGAGTACTGATTAGATTGATCGGTATTTTTTTGTAAATAGGATATGAATAATTATCATAAAGGGCAATCTAGATAGAAATCATATTGGCTTGTATTTATTTACTAATTAAGTATTTTGGTGGGATAGAAGATTCAGTAAACCAAGGTAAAAGAAAAATAAATAGTGATTTTAGTATTTCATTAGATTATTATATATGATCATTAATGCTAAGTCTAATAGAAGATTTAATAGGTTTGTTTTCATAAGTATACTTTTAAAATTCAAGGAATATCTTCTATGAAACAATCAAAAATATCTAGTAGGTGTGTTAAAGTGATAAAGAAACTAAAATAGAAAATTTAAGATTTTTCCTCTATTGTAGAAGAAAGGTAGATATGATAAAATAAGAATAAATTTGGGAAGGTGAAATAGGGATGAAAACAGTTTTAATAACAGGAGCATCTAGGGGAATTGGAAGGGCAATTGCTACTAAGTTTTTAGAAGAGGGATATATTGTATATGGAACCTTTTTTGAGAATGAGAAAAGAATCGATGAATTAGTAAAACAGTATGGAAAAGATAAGATGAAAAAAGTAGGTCCTTATAATTTTAGAAAAATTGAGGATAGTTTTCAACTAGTTGAGGATATTGCCGGAATTGATTTTGATAGTGTTATTTTAAATGCTGGAACTTTTTCAGAAAATGATGATTTTGTTCATTTTAATTTCGATGAATTTAATGAGGTTATGAATTGCAATTTTTATTCACAACTTATTATTGCAACGAAACTGCAACACTATATTAAAAATGAAGGAAATATTGTACTTATGTCTAGTAATGATGCTTATAGTGGTGCCTTTGGAAGTATGTCTTATAGTATTAGTAAAAGTGCAGTTGCCAGTTTAATGAAATGTCTTTGTGTAAATTATGGTAGAAGACATATTCGTGTAAACGCAATATCTCCTGGAGCAATTAATACAGATATGAATACTCCTGAACAAGAATTTGAGGCTCCATTATGGACACCAATTGAAAGAATTGCCCAACCTTATGAAGTTGCTAATGTAGTTTATTTTCTATCAACGAAAGAGTCTAGCTTTATTAATGGAGAAAATATTACTATAGATGGTGGGTATGGAAATGTTAGTATATTATTAAAAGGAGAAATAGAAAGAGAAAGAAAAATTGTAGGATATGACTGGTTGATTGAAGAATTAAAAAAATTGCAAGAGGGAGATCAAATCTATTGTTTTGATGCTACCCCAGACTATAGTTGGATTCATCATCCTTTAGAAGAAAGATATGTTCAAGAGTATATAAATGCTAGTAAAAGAGGTGCTTTAATCTATAGAATGATTATGGTTTCTGATGAAAAAAAAGATTCTATTTTACAAAATGATTTAATTAGAAAAACATTTGATGAATCTGAAAATGTTGCATTTATGGGTGTGATTAAGGAGTCTAGTGTAAAAAAATATAATAAAAGTGATTATCCAAAAATAGGAAAGGGATTTGCTGTTATCGTATCAAAGGATGGTAAAAAAAGCCTGTTTGTAGATTCTTTTAGTAATGAAGATCAAGTTGGTTATGTTATCTTCAATAAAATCATGATAGAGTCATTATTAGAAGTATTTGAAAATGTTTATCAAAATATAAAAAATAGAAAAATAGAAGTTTATAAATAATATTATTTAAAATAAAACCAAGTGAGATGTTATACTTGGCTTTTTTATTAAAAAATGGTGGGGATAGTGCTATAACTTTCTTTTTATTTTTTCCATATAATAAGATAAAGAAGTATGAAAATGAATACTTCTTTATAAAAGAAAAGGGGGTGATAAAAATGGCTCCAGGACAAAAATCGATAAGAGGTGGAGTAGAAGATTTTTTATGTCCATTTGTAGATATGAGAATTACACAGGGAAGTAATAGTAATTACTCACATAAGGGAATTATGGCAAATGATGTAGCAGGAAAAGTAGCAGGTATTAAATATCCTTATTATGCACCATGTACTTGTAAATGTCTAAAAACATATCCAGTAACTGGACAAGTTATGTGGCAATCGACTAAAAAAGTTAGATTTGCAAACGGACGTGTGGATTATGCTACCTTTATGACTGCTCATGATAATACGATGGATGCAAGAATAGGACAAGTAGTTTTGCAAGGAGGTAAGCTTGGAAATATGGGTAATAAGGGATTTTCCAATTTAACAGGGGTACATTGTCATATAGAAGTATCTCAATCTAGTGATACTTCTTGGATAAAAAATCAGTATGGAAACTATCATTTTAATAATGAATATGACTTAGATGATTGTTATTTTACAGATCAAACGAATATTATTGATGGAAAAGGTGGTAACTGGA
>CAJUJA010000091.1 GCA_910586635.1 uncultured Bacilli bacterium
CACTCTTTCCCTACACGACGCTCTTCCGATCTCAATTAGAATATATATTAAGCATTAATGAAGATGAAATCTTAAAAAGTGATTTTATTAATGCAATGATTAAGAAGATTCAGATCCGAGATACTCAAGATGGTGAAAAAACAATTAGAAATACGCACATTGAATACTACTCTATTGGAAAACTAAAGGAACTTTATGAACAAAACAGCAATTTATGCTAGAATCAGTAGAAGTGATGACTCTTTACATCACACGTCTATTGAACATCAAATTAAAGGCATAACAAACTATTGTAATATGCATGGATTTACTATAATTAAAATCTATAAGGATTTAAATATAAGTGGAAGCACAATGGATCGCCCAGCATTCACTGAAATGATGAAAGATCTAGATAATGGTATCATCGATACGATTATCGTAAAAGACCTATCTAGATTTGGTAGAAATTATTTAGAAGTTGGCAAATACCTAGATGAAATATTTTTAATTAATGATGTAAGGTTTATTGCAATAGATGATAACTATGATAATAAAGGATTGATGGATGAGTTCGCTGCGTTTAAGAATATCTTTAACGAAATGTATTTAAAGGATATAAGAAAGAAGATAAAAACCACTTTTGATTACAAATCTAAAACAAAACTATTAAATTCAAGACCAGGAGCCTTTTATGGACTAACTATCGATGAACAAGGTAAATACATCATCGATGAGGAGGCATCCAATATAGTTAGAAGAATTTTTTCTTTATATATAGAAGGCTTTAGTACCAAAGCAATTGCTAACCAATTAACCAAAGAATGTATTATCTCACCAGGATATTATCGCTACATAAAATATAATGATCAATCTTCATTAACTGATCATAAATATAAATGGAAGGATTGTACCATTTATAAGATAATTACGAATGAAGGATATACGGGTAAAATTATCAATAGAAAATATCTTTATATGAAAGGTAAAAGATTATTAAATCCTAACCCTATCGTTATAGAACATGGACTACCACGAATCATTGATGAAATGACCTTTAATAAAGCTCAAGATAAAAGATTGAATCGACCCAAGAAAAAAGATAAGGTTTATATAAATCCTTATTCAAATATTGTTCATTGTGGCTGCTGTAATAAAGTGATGAGATATACCTATTCTAATTCCATGAATCAGTATTTTTATGTATGTAGTAGATGTAAGACTAGAATCTATATCAATGACTTAAGACATATTTTAAAAGAGGATATCCAAACACAACTTTCAAAAATAAATGATTCTGACTTTATTTCTTATAATGAAAAAAGTATCCAAAAAATAAAAAAAGAAATGAAACAAATCGATGTAGCATTTCAAAAAAGTTTTGAGGATTATGCTAAAGGCAAAATAGCTGAAGATAAGTTAAAACTTACAATCGCGGAATTAACGAACAAAAAGAATGAACTTAAATTGAATTTAAATAAAAGTGAACATCATACAAAAACAGCAATGCCCCAAATAGCAAATTGTCAAATAGAGGATGGATTAATTCTAAAACTAATAACTAATGTAACAGTTATTAATACAGGTAAAAGAAAGTATGAAGTTCATGTCAATTACAATTTTAAAGATTAAATAATCAAAGTTCAAAGGATTTATGTTCAAAAGATTTGATTGTTATTTACTACAAATAGGAAGTTGAATTCCCTTTTTGTAGCAATTTTTAATTGTGAGGGGGCATAATAAATTATAGTAATCATCATTTTTAACTTTTAACTTTACAAAATAAGTTAAATAAGTTAAAATATTAATAGATAAAGAAAGGATGATTTCTATGGATGATTTAAACATTAAATATATTCAAGAATATCTTAGTCAATTACCACAGGGAAATATAACTTATAAGAAAATAAATGGAAAAGTTTATACATATTATCAATGGACAGAAAATGGAAAACAGAGAAGTAGAGTTGTAAAGCCTGAAGAACTTGATGAATTGAGTGAAAAAATCGAACAGCGTAAAGCGTTAGAGAAGAAATTAAAGGAAGCAAATCTTTCACCAATTATTGAAGAATATCAATATTTTTCATCTGTATTAGTAAATGATGAATTGTATGAATTTGTTGAACAAATCAAAAATTTTAAAAAAAGAGAATGCTATTCTAAACTACATGACTATGTTTATGGAAGTAGTATTGATAAAGTTTTTATTTTATATGGTTTAAGAAGAACAGGGAAAACTACATTGATTAAACAATTAATTTTCGATATGGATGTATCTGCATTTTCCAAAGCAGCTTTTATTAAAATGGATTCAAGTATTAATTTGGCCAAAATAAATTTAGATTTAAAAAATTTATCAAAGAAAGGATATAAATATATTTTTATTGATGAAGTTACATTAATGGACGATTTCATTGAAGGGGCTGCTTTATTTTCAGATATTTATGCAGCCAGGGGAATGAAAATTGTATTATCAGGAACGGATTCACTTGGATTTATATTCTCAGAAGATAGAGAATTGTTTGATAGATGTTATATGCTTCATACTACATTTATTCCATATAGAGAGTTTGCAAATGTATTAGGAATCAATGGTATTGACAACTATATTAAATATGGTGGTACAATGTCTCTAAGTGGAAATAATTATAATGTACCAGCATTTTTTAGAAATGAACAAACTACCGATGAATATATAGATAGTGCGATTGCCAATAATATACAACACTCACTTAAAAATTATCAAAATGGTAACCATTTTAGACATCTTTCTGATTTATATGAAAAGAATGAATTAACAAGTGTAATAAATCGTGTTGTAGAACATGAAAACAAAAAATTTACGATTGATGTTTTAACAAAAACCTTTGAATCCGGTGATTTTTCTTTGACTGCAAAGAATTTACTTAAAGATCGTGATCATCCTACAGATATCCTATATCTGGTAGATAAAGAAAAGATTACGGACTGGTTTAGAAAAGAACTCAACATTCTAAACAATCCTGAAATGAAAGTTGAAATTACAAATGCTCATGTTAAAGAAATAAAAGAATATTTGAAATTATTAGATCTAATTATTGATATTGATGTAATAAATATGAGCAATTTAGATGAGAAAGAATTTCAAACAGTAATATCACAACCAGGAATGAGATATGCACAAGCTAAAGCATTAGTAGAGGTTCTTGTTAAAGACAAGTTATTCCAAACTATATCAGTCAAGGATCGAAGTTATGTAACCGATCGAATGCTATCAACAATTGAAGGTAAGATTATGGAAGATATCATTCTATTAGAAACTAAAATGGCTTATCCAAGTTGTGAAGTATTTAAACTAAAATTCATGATAGGTGAATTTGACATGGTTATTTTTAACCCTCAAACTGTATCATGTGAAATATTTGAAATTAAACATAGCAAAGAAGTTCATCCTGAACAATATCGCCATTTAAATGATGAACAAAAATTAAAAGAAACTGAATTTAGATATGGAGATATTGTAAGGAAATGTGTCATCTATAACGGAGAATCGCATATTGAAAATGATATAGAATATATAAATGTAGAAGAATATTTGATGTTTTAATTGTAAGGTGTAACAAATTGATTTTTTATAAAAACTATAATGTTTTAATGAAAATAGGACTTAGGTTAGTGTGGTATTTTATAATGCCAATTATGAAAAAGGAAAAGAAATTGCAAATAATTTATTAACACAATTGGAATAAATTGAGCAATTTCTTTCGCTGAACTTGTATTTGATCGATTATTTTTAATACTAACAATTAAATTAAACGCTTGTGGTTTATAATCATAGGTTTTTGAATTTTAAATAATTTAGAAAACAAAGAAACCCTAAATAAAACAATAATGGATAAAGAAGATTATATCAATAAGAAAACATATGACTAAAAACTTGAATCATGAAAAAAGATTGTAACTTTAAAATATTTATTCTTTGCAATCAATAAAAAGAAAAAAGTATATCAATTATATGACACTGATGATACTATCTTGACGCTTGCACTTAGTAATAAATGAGTTCGGTTGAAAGCCATTGTCGTTATGCCCCTCATGATATATAAAATTTTTCATTGCAATATATGCCAAAAGTGTATATAATTTTAATAAATATATCGGTGTATGCTTTTAGTGTACACAAACATTGGATATCTAAAAAACTTTTAACTGATATAATGTCAATAAAAAAAACAAAAATTATATTTTTATATATAAAATCCGTTACTTTTTCTTTGAAATATCTTTTTTTCTTGGCAAACTTGGGATGATTGTTACAATCTAATTAATATTTTA
>CAJUJA010000092.1 GCA_910586635.1 uncultured Bacilli bacterium
CGACTTATTGCTTTTTTTGTATATAAAAGGTGTCACATCAATTGTAACGCTACATAACGAATATTCAAGAAAGAGTTAAATTATAGATTTTTTAAAGATTGTGTGATATAATATGCAAACATATAAAACGAGAGGATTTATTGTATTCTTTAAAAAAAGAGGGGCTAAGTATGATCCGTATAGATAGTAGTTATAATAAAATAGACGCATATACTAGAGGTAGAAAAGAAAAAACTTGGTTTGCAAAAAATAGACAGAGATACTTATATAAATTTGGAGCGAATAACTATGAGATTTATGCTGAACTGATTGCTGAGCAGCTTGTTTACCAAGCTGATATCCCTATGGCTAGTTATAGAGTGGCACAGTACCATAATACCATAGGAGTGTTAACTAAAAGCTTTATTAAACCAGGTGAGCTAATTATGTCATCAGATAAGTTAAAAACCGCTGTTCAGTTGATTTATGAAGAAAATAATATTGAGGGAGATTTAAAGGGAAATACAATTTCTAATTTAATTGAAGCCGCTTATACTTATGATTCAACTATGAATATTGACAAACTATTTAATGAATTAGTAAAACGTTGGATGTTTTATGGTTTGATCATGGAAAGTGATAAAAACATGACTAATATTAGTTATGTAAAGAAAAGAGCAAGACTAAGATTATCTCCAGATTATAATAATTCTACTATGTCAAGATTAAATGAAAATATTAAAGACTTAATCACTGGAATAAGAAATTTTTCTGATATTTATAATTTAACAGATCATATTAAACAATCTTTAAAACCTACAGAAAGTAGTAGTGATTATTTTCTAGATTCTTTTCGAGAGTTTGTATATAAATTTCCAGAAAAAACAGAAGCAATATTTTTGAGTTTTGAGAATATAAATATAGATATGGCGATTCAGAAAGTAGAAAGATTGAATAAAATAGAGGTACCATGTGAAATAAAATTTTTATTGAATAAAACTATTCCATTAAGATATCAAGATATGAAAGGTATCATAGAACAAAATAAAATAAGAAGAAATAATCTAACCCTTCATTTTGGAGGGGCGGACAGGAGAAAGTAATGAAATTGAAATACCAATTATTAAAACAAGAGAGAAGTACACAAGCAAGATTAGGGAGTATTCATACAGACTACGGGTGTTATGATACACCAATGTTTATGCCAGTTGGAACACGGGCAACGATTAAAGGAATAACCATGGAACAAGTAAAAGAATGTGGTGCAGGGATTATTCTTTCTAATACTTATCATTTATGGCTTAGACCTGGGGAAGATGTAATTTCTCATGCAGGTGGTTTGCATAAGTTTATGAATTATCAGGGGCCCATTTTAACAGACAGTGGAGGTTTTCAAGTTTTTTCTCTTGCTAAAAATAAGACTAAAGATATTACAGAAGAAGGAGTATATTTTAAGAGTCATATTGACGGAAAAAAATTATTTTTAACTCCAGAAAAATCAATAGAAATTCAAAATAAATTAGACAGCGATATTGCAATGAGCTTTGACGAATGTCCTCCTGCCAGTGCTTCCTATGATTATTTAAAAAACAGTGTAGAAAGAACAATTCGTTGGGCAAAAAGAGGAAAAAAAGTTCATAAAAATAAAAATCAGTCTTTATTTGGTATTATTCAAGGGGGACCCTATGAAGAGTTAAGAAAATATTCCGCAGAAAAAACAGTAGAAATAGACTTTGATGGATATAGTATTGGTGGGGTTGCTAATGATGGAGAATCAAAAGAAGATATGTATAAAGCAATTGATTATTCTATACCTTATTTACCCAAAGATAAAATAAGATATTTAATGGGAGTAGGAGAACCACTAGATATTATAGAAGGTGTAATTAGGGGTGTTGATATATTTGATTGTGTGCTTCCTACTAGAATAGCTCGTCATGGACAAGCCTTTACTAGGCATGGAAAAATTAATTTAAATAATGCTAAATTTAAAGAGGATTTTACCTCGGTTGATCCAAAATGCGATTGCTACACTTGTAAAAACTACACTAAAGGTTATATTAGGCACTTAATCACTACTAAGGAAATGTTAGGTTCCACCTTATTATCAATTCATAATATTAGATTCTTGATTCGATTAACAGAGGAATTAAGACAGGCAATTAAGGAAGATACTATATTAGAGTATAAAGCAGATTTTATAAAAAAATATACAAAAAGCACTGACTAAATAATCAGTACTTTTTTGATTTGTTAAAACTTTCGATATAATCCAACGGCTTTTCCTAAAATCGTTACTTCAGGTAAAAGAATTGGATCCATAGTATCATTTTCAGGTTGAAGCCTAATATATCCATCCTCTTTATAAAATGTTTTTACAGTCGCTTCATTATCTGCGTTCATAGCAACCACAGTATCTCCATTTTTGGCTGTAGAACATTTTTCTACAATTAAGATATCACCATCATAGATTCCAACATTAATCATAGAGTCCCCGCTTACTGTTAATGTAAAAATCTCATTCTTTGCACTTACAATATTAGCAGGTAGAGGAAAATATTCATTGGGAGTTTCGATAGCCTCAATTGGAGTACCAGCAGTAACTTTTCCAAGTAAAGGTACCTCAATAATATGCTCATCTTTTTCTATATATTCATTAGGAACTAAAATCTCAATGGTTCTGTTTTTGCTATTGTCCTTTTTAATATAACCTTTTTCCTCTAGCTTTTTCAAATGAAAATGTATTGTAGCAGGAGAATGTAAATCAGCCTCTTTTCCGATTTCTCTAACAGTAGGTGGATATCCATTTTTGGCACTTAGTTTTTTTAATACTTGTAATATATCTTTTTGCCGACTGGTCAATTTTTCCATAAAATTCCTCCTTAATTAATATTAGTTTACCATTATATATGTAAATTGTCAAACAAATGTTTTAAAATGGTGTTGACACGAACAATTGTATGGTATAAAATGAATTTATCAAAGAAAGGAGAGATAATATGAAAAAGATGGTGAAGAAAGGGATAGGGGTTGCTCTAATTTATGTAGTTGCTATTCTTTGCACCTTTTTAGTTTCAAATAGAGTAAGCGAACTAGATAACAATACAGATTTAAGAAATAATAATTCATCTATATCAATAAAATTTACACGATAATTTATAAGTATGATATAATAAATACTAGGTGATAAAAATGAAAAAAGTAATACTAGTCGATGGAAACAATTTATTATTTAGAAGTTATTATGCGACTGCCTATCAGGGAGTGATTATGAGAAATTCTAAAGGGTTTCCAACAAATGCATTATATGGTTTCTTAAATATGATGAATAAAATTATCCATGAAGAAAAACCAAATTATATTTTAGTAGCTTTTGATAAGGGAAAAACGTTTAGACATGATAAATATGAATCTTATAAAGCTGGACGTGTAGAAATGCCTGATGATTTAAGATTACAATTTCCAAGAGCTAAAGAGATATTAGATGCGATGGGGATTTATCACTATGAAATAGAAAACTATGAGGCAGATGACATTATTGGAACAGTTAGTAGAATAGTAGATGAAGAAGACCAATTTATCGCAACCATTATTAGTAGCGATAAAGACTTATTACAGTTAATTAGTGATGAAGTCGATGTGAAATTATTGAAATCTAATAGTTTTATTAGAATGGATAAAGAGGAGTTTAAAAAGCAATATCAAGTAGATCCAATTCACATGATTGATTTAAAGGCTTTGATGGGGGATGCCAGTGATCATATTCCAGGAGTAAAAGGAATTGGTGAAAAAACAGCAATTAATCTTTTGAGTCAATATGAAACATTAGATAACCTATACCAAAATATTGATCATATAACAGGTAAAACAAGAGAAAAGCTAGAAAATGATAAAGAAAATGCTTATATGAGTTATGATTTAGCAACGATTTATCGTGAAGTAGAACTCGATTTTTCTCTAGAAGACTTAAAATATCAAGGAATGAATAAAGATCAATATGTAGACTTATTAAAAGAATTCGAATTTAACTCCTTACTAAAAAAAATAGACCGTGTTATAAATCCTGTAGTAACTAAGGAATCAAAAAGAGAACCTAAAGAAATAGAAAAACGAGATTTAATAATAAAGGATATTAGAGATTTTAATATAAAAAGGGAATTTTCTTATTATATTGAAGTAGATAATACCAATTATAGTAAGGGTGAAATTATTGGAATTGGACTTTATGATGGGGAAGCGGCATACTATATTTATCCTGATGAATTAGAATACTATAAAAATATATTTTCTAGTATTCAAAACAAATGTACTTA
>CAJUJA010000093.1:0-434 GCA_910586635.1 uncultured Bacilli bacterium
ATTAGAATACTAGGGGTTATTTGTACTAGTTTAAGATTACTTTTATTTAGATGCCTTTATTTTATAATTATTTATCATATATCGATATTCATTCATCATAATACCTCTGAGACTTTTTTTCATATTTTCCTTATTTTTTCTATTATGGGAATGTTTATCAACACATCAATATTATCTACTAGTAGAAAAAAGAATATTTCAATTTTACTATTTAAAATGGATGCTAAAAAATTTATATTAAGCCATTATTATTTTTCTTTGGTTACAGATTTTATTTTGAATACTATATTTTTGATAATGATCTTATCTATATTGAAAATACCCATTTCTTTTTCTTTACTTTTAAGCTTATTTAGCCTATTAAGTAAAAATACTGGAGAGGCTCTTTCAGTTTGGTACTACCAGAAAAATAAGCAAAGACTATTAACTGAAAA
>CAJUJA010000093.1:444-860 GCA_910586635.1 uncultured Bacilli bacterium
AAAAAACTTATTTTTTAATTATTATATTAGGTCTTCTACTTAGTCTATTACCCTTAATTGGCGTTGCTTTTAGTTACCATGTAACTCTATTGCTGACCTTGATCTTTAGTATTACTGCCATCCCTAGCTTCATCTATTTATTAAAAGTAGAAGACTATAAATTGATTTATAAAAAAATAAATATGCTAAATTCTCAAATACAACAGGTGGATACAGAACAGTCTGTTAGACAATTTATGGTGGAGATTAGAAATCAGGATAAGGAAATTCATCCCAAAAGGCTAAAGGGAAAAAAAGGTTATGATTTATTTAATACGATTTTCTTTGAACGACATCAATATCTTTTACTTAGGAGTTCTAAACTTTTTGCAATAGTAGCCGCTATAATCATAGGAATTATTATCATAATTATTATA
>CAJUJA010000093.1:870-4285 GCA_910586635.1 uncultured Bacilli bacterium
TTATTATAGAGTATCCAAATGATCAATTTTTGATTCATAGCTTTTTAAAGAACCATATTAGCTGTTTAATCTTTCTTATGTATTTCATAAATAGGGGAGAGATTGTTACACAAGCAATGTTTTTTAATTGTGATCATGCTATGTTAACGTTTAATTTTTATAAAAGACCAAAAGTAATATTGGAGTTATTTAAAAGAAGGGTAATCACTTTAATTAAAATTAATCTAATTCCAGCAATGGTAATAGCAATTGGGTTTCCTCTTATTTTATCCTTGACAGGAGGAATTACTATTATTGAATACATTTGCATTTTTACATTGATTATTTTTGTAAGTATTTTCTTTTCTATTCATTATTTAGTAATATATTATTTTCTACAACCATATAGTAGGCAAATGAAAATGAAGAGTCCTACCTATTCATTTGTTAATTTAGCAACATACTTTCTTTGCTATATGTTAACAAAGATTAACCTTAATAGTATTTTATTTTGTATAACTGTGATTTTCTTTACAATTTTATACGTTTTTATTGCCTTAAGATTGATCTATAAAAAATCACCAACTACTTTTAGGATAAAGTAGTTAAATATAGGAATATCCTTTTTCCTTTTATCATATAATGAATTAGAAATATCATCTAAATAGAGATATTTTTCAGATGTGTTTTAGGAGTGATGCCATTTAATTTTTATCAAAAGTAGGATTTACTACATTTAAAATAGTGTATGAATCTTGTCTAATTAATAACTCATTATATCGTTGTATTCTTGCCAAATAGTTGTAAATATACAAAATTCTTGTAAATTGACTAATCATATGAAGTGTGATAGTATATTTCTTGAATTACGTTAAGTTTGTATTAGAAATACAAAAATGAGGTGAATAATTTTGATAAAAGCAAAGGCGATTAGTGCTACACTTTCTCTTTTGGGAATCATCATGATTATAATTGCGGTAGTACTACAAAGCGATGTTTCTAGTAAAACGAAAATTATGGAGAATAAACAGGAGAAGGTTAATGTTGCAAATATGTCTTCATCAAATAGGGTAACAGAAACAAAAGTTGTCGAAGCTCAAACAGCTTTAGATACTACTAATGTAAAGGTTGAAGAAGTATCTATGGAGGAAGCTCCTCAGGCAGAATATATCCCACCACGTATAGAAGTATATGCTGGAATGACTATGGATGAACTTTCTGCAAAATTAGATAGAAGCCTAGGAGCCGGATATATTGCAGGAAAAGGTAGATTAATTGCTACAAAGGCCCTTGAATTAGGAGTAGATCCTTATGTTGCTACTGCCATTATGTTACATGAGACAGGATGCAAATATAATTGTAGTTCATTGGTGGTTAGATGTAACAATGTAGGCGGACAAAAGGGTGGCCCTAGTTGTGGTGGCGGAAGTTACAAAGCCTATGCTACTATAGATGAAGGAATTGTTGGTCATATAGAAAATTTATATAATAATTATTATGCGAAAGGATATAAGACAGTTGCCTCAATTGGTCCAAGGTATGCAGAAAGCAGTACTTGGCAATCAAAAATCAATTGGTATATAGAACAAATAGGAATTAGCTAGTTTAATTCTTTTTTGTATTAAATAATAAATGAATGTACCAATAGTTTTTTATTAACAACTTATAAATTTTATGGTCAATTAAAAGAGATAATAAAATATATGAATATGGGGTTCTTCTTCTTTTTTTTACGGCATATTATATAATGTAAACTTGACATTTTTTAAAATTTATGCTATAATCTAGCTGTAATTGATGGCACACTATTCTAGTCAATTACTTTATTACGAAGGTGGGACTAAAAGACCACTATATAGCAAATCTGTGAAACCTTTGGTGTTTGCTTCTTACGCCCAGTTTGGGGTGGATGCTGAGGGGTATTGAGTATTGGGCGCTCGTAATGGCATACGATAAACGACCCAATATATCGTGGAGACCTATTCTTGTGGTAAGCCTATACGTGTAAACTGATGGACTTATTACGACTTAGGATTAAACCCATATGTGGCGAAAGTTATGTATGGTGTAGCTTGTCTTGAGTGGAGACTTTGGGATAAATGATCGTATCTACTGATTGTGGCCAAATGAGTAGAATATGCGTTTTGAAATTATCTCTGCAAAAGAGAACTAGTAATAAAGTGTGGTGAGGAAATCTCCTAGAGTGTTTGATATAGGATTGCAGTGGGTACTAAGTGGCAATCAAGTCATATGATTCGGTAACGACATATTAATTTCTTTAAAGGGGAACCGCAAATTTGGTAACGAATTTGTAGAAATTAGGGAAATCCTACTTGACCTAAGACTCAAAGTTTACTATATTCAATTGCCATTCAGATAAAAATTAGGACAGTATGAAAATACTGCCTTTTTCTTTTTATAAATCATTAGTATTTGAAAAACTTTAATTATAAGTATAAATATAATATTTTCAAGATAATTCATTCTAATTTCCTATTTTATAAATTCTTATATTTTATCTATTATTAATGATGAATTGATTTTTGTTCAGAAAAATTGTTATACTATAACTAGTAAGAAGTGAGATTTTAAAATGACAAAGTATATAAAAGAAGAAGAAATACAGAATACGACTTTATTTGAAATATGCAATGCTATAAGGAAGGGTAAAATAATAGTTTTTAAAACTGATACAGTATATGGTCTTGGAACAAGTGTATTTGATGAAACAGCTTGTCAAAGAATTTACGAAATAAAAGGAAGAGACAAACAAAAACCACTATGTGTACTAATTTCGGATATGTCTATGTTAAAGCAAATGGTAAATTGTATTAGTCCAGCAGAAAAAAATTGATGGATGTATTTTGGCCTGGACCCTTAACAATAAAATTAAGAAAAAGGAAAAATGCTTTACCGGATATGATTTCTGCAGGGGATGAATTCGTTAGGGTTAGGCTCTTAAAAGAAGGACTTGCTTATAATCTTATTAAAACAGCACAAGTTCCTATTGTTGCACCAAGTGCAAATCTTTCTGGAAATCCTACGGGAATAAACATAAAAAATATTATTCAGGAATTAAATGGTAAAGTAGATTATATTTTAGATAGTGGGAATGTAAATCAGGATACTCCTTCTACGATTGTTGAGGTAGATAATGAAAAAGCAATTATTATAAGAGAAGGAAAGATAAAAAAAGAAGAAATAGAAAAAGTAATAAAATTAAACGATTAAATTTTTAACCTTTCAAAAGCAGATTAACCAGTACATCATGTTACACAGATAAGACAGACTATACCCTAATTATGGTTATGCCACTAGTTTCATATTAATTAGGCATTTTAATATCATTTTATTCTATAGTATTTTTACCTAATATGGAGATTATAATATAAAATTATTGAATAAAAACCTCTCTTTTATAAACAATAAATAAAAA
>CAJUJA010000094.1:0-716 GCA_910586635.1 uncultured Bacilli bacterium
TTAAAATAAAAAGCATATAATACCAAATATTAAAGTAATCATTTTTCATATACATAAAAGATAAGGCAATATTACGATCCCATTTTTGATTATTATATCTAAAAGTGGCCTGTTTCACTTTTGATTTCGTTGTATATAACGTAATAGGATAATTTGCATTATTTGTAGTTAATTGAATCGTATAATTTTCTCCTTTTTTAAAAGGATAATCAATATAAAGATAGGAATTATCTACAATCATAGAAAGTTTTATTTTTTGAGTTTTGGTATTTTTTTTAGAATCTATAATCTTTATCGTTAAATTTCCTTGATCTATTACCTTATTATAGTTTGCAAATAAAATACCTACCTTCTGATAATCCTGTAAACAAAGAAATCGTTGTTCTAATATATCTTTATTTTTTATTTCGCCAATAGGCTCTGCATTTTTTAATTGAAAGGAATCAGTAACTGGCTTTTTATTTGGAAAAAGCAATGTAAATATTATCATAAAGGAAAAACAAATCATCATGATATTACATATTTTTAAATTCTTTTTTTTCGAATGCATCATAAAATCACTCCTATTCATATAGTGATAAAATACTCTTTTCTATTTTTTTCCATTCACGACTTTTTACCGTTTTAAAACCATTTCTTTCTAGGTAATCTCGTAGTTTTTTATTAGAAGTCAATTCTTCTATTTTTGAAATCGCATCATCTATATTTCCTTGTTC
>CAJUJA010000094.1:726-4282 GCA_910586635.1 uncultured Bacilli bacterium
TAAATGAGACAATTTTCTCTATCCTTTAAATATTCTTTATTTCCATCATTTTGTAGGGCCACTACAAAACCACCTGTTGCCATCATTTCAAGCGGTGGATAAGAAAAGCTTTCCAAAATACTTGTTTTTACTAAAATATCACATTCATTATAAATTTTCCCTACTTCATCATGAGGAACTTTATGATAAAACTTATCTACTTGATACCATGACTTAGGTTCCTTTTCATAGGATAGATAATGAATTTCATACTTATCTTTATCTAGTTGATTGGTAATCTTAAAACTCTCATCTACATTTTTGTAATGATCTTTACAATTTCCCTCTATTAATATTTTTACCTTTCCATGAAAGGTTCTTTTTCTTGTAGGAAAAATACTTAAATCAATTCCATTTGGAGCGTATTTTGCAACTGTTTTAAAGTCATCCTTTAACCAATTTTGACACCATTTTGATATAGTTAAGTATTCTATATTAAATAAATTACAATAAGTAGCATTGGCACGTCTTCTTTCAAATTCTCCTGGCTTATAAAAACCTGTCTCCATATTTTGAACTAGGTATTTTTTCTTTTTACAGTGATAATACTTCTGAACAAATTCTAGCGTTAACCACATCGTAGCAACCATAGTATCTAAATAGGCTAGAAATTCAGTTCTATAGCTTTTTACTACAAATAAATAATCCTCTTTTTCATAAAGCCTATCTATTTTTCTAGTTTCTTTATTGATGTTAATTAAGGTAACATCATAGCCTTTTTTCTTTAATAAGATTCCATGCTTGATAGCTACCATGTTTCCCCCACTAACATTAGGAGAAGGCAGAACAAAGCAGATGTTTTTTCTTAACTTACTTTTAATAAACTCTGCTACTTCTCTACCAGAAGTTGTAGTTATACTTTTTTTCATGACTTCATCATAGGCTTTATTTGCAAGACTTTCACGATAGCCTTTATCTTCAATTAGATGTGACATTTTCTCTTCAAATTCTTTCTCATTATCAAAAAGAAGTCCTGTTGTGCCATCTTTTATCATGGATTTAAAGGCACCTACATTAGATGCTATGGTAGGAATTTTTACAAGGGCAGCTTCTGTCCATTTATTTTCTGATTTAGCTTCATTAAAAATTGTGTCTTCTAATGGTGCTAGATTAATATCGATAGAACGAATTAATTTAGGGAGTTCCTTCCAATCCATAAATGGTGCAGTAATTACCCTTTCGCTTATCTCTTCCATTTCCTTTGGCAAATCTAGTAATCCTACAATTTCTAAATATAAGTTGTTATATTTTTTTAATAACTTAATAATACTAGGCATGATTAGTTTAAAATCATCATTATGAGTAATACTGCCAGATAGATATCCCATAATAATTTTATTGGAATCCTTTTGTACTCCTTCTAGGGCAAGTTGTGAATATTTTACCATTTCTTCACTAGCCACGTTTCTGTTAATATGAACCTCTTTTAAATGTTTAGACATTTCTTTTTGTAATCTTTCAGTAGAAGCAATTCCATATTCACATAAATCTAGCGTCTTTCCCATCCTGATAACTCCATCATTATACAGTTCTCTTTCTCCTTTTGACATCGTATCTAAAAATTTAATCATCTTAGTATGTTCTAAGTCAAAAACCAAATCATCGATATCATAAAAACAGGTTTTATTGTTTTCTTTTGCTATTTTTATAAACTCTTCTACTACTGGAGTAATTGGGCATCTATAAAACACAAAGCCTCTAAAGTATCTAATTTTATCAAGTGTTAGTTTGTCATAGTCTATCTTATCACAACTAACACCATAAGACTCTAATTGTTCTATTTGATGAGTCACACGATACCTTTGTGGATGAGGAAGGTTACATCCATTAATAAATAAAATATCCTTAAAACCATCATCATATTTTCGATTTAATCTACCAACTTTATAGGCAATAAATCGAAAACTTTTCTTTACTAATTCAACTACGCCTTCTTCCTTTAAAGTCTGTACAACTTTCCTTACCAACTCTTTCACTCTATGCATTTTATTACCTCCATTAGTTCTTATATGGATATTTACCCTTGATTCCTTTCTTATAGTCTCTTAATCCTCTAAAGTAATTCCTAATTTTTCTATATTTATCTTTTTCAAATAATAAGACACTTTTCATATTCCTTTTCTGTTCTAATAAGGACCAACATATATTAGGATCAAAGTCTTTATACATATCAAATATATAATGATTATTTCTCATAATATAGTATCTCCTAATGGCGGGATAATTACTACAAAGATAGGTTTTTCCAAACAATTTTTTATATTTTATATCACCAAGTTCATGATCAACCCTAGCCTTTACTACTCTTACAATCTGATAACCATGCTTTCGTAAGTTTAGGCTATACTCAATATCAACTCCATCAATAAAGAAATCATCTTTAAATCCGCCTATCTTTTTCCAAATATCTAAGTTTAGAATATTACCTGAGGTTATAATTGTTGGTGGATAATCATATTCTTCATCAATTTCTTTAAGTGGTACTTTTGTATTATGCCAAGGAGTTATAATTCCTACTTTTTTCATATCAAATTTATTGATAGCTTCTTTTAGTTTGTCCATGACACCATCTTTAAAAGTCGTATCTTGATCCATCGTTAATAAATAAGAATACCCATCTTTGATGGCAAACTCTGCTCCCATATTTAGGGCAGTTGCTACTCCTATATTTTCGCCTTTAAAATGGTACTCTATTTTCCTACTCTTAGGAATTCTTGACTCGTTATCTTTATCTTCTGTATTATCAATAATATATAGTTTGTCAATATCGTTAAGATAGGTATCGATATTTTTAATATCTTTATCTGTTGGATGGTATAGAGTAACGATCCCTGCTATTTTTATATTTTTACTTCGTGCCATAAATAACTCCTTTACTATATTTAATTATTAGAAATCTTTCCTTTGATTCCTTTTTTGTAATCAAAATATCCTTTGATATAATTTTTAATTTTTCTATATTTATCCTTTTCAAAAAGTAACACACCAATCATATTATGCTTTTGACTAATTAATCTATAACAATAGTCGGGATCATAGTCTTTATACATATCGCAAATATAGTGATAATTTCTCATAATATAATATCTTCTAAATGCAGTATGATTAGTACATAAAAATAATCGATTTCTTATTTTTTTATAGAAAATATCTCCTAAATTATGATCAATCTCTACTGAATTCACTCTTAAAATTTGGTAGCCATTTTTGTGAATATTAAGACAATATTCAATATCAATTCCATCAATAAAGAAATCATCTTTAAATCCACCTAACTTTTTCCAAATATCTAAATTCAAAATATTTCCAGATGTCATCACATCATGTGGATCATCAAATTCTTCTTTTGGTTTTTTATCTAATAACTTGGTATTATGCCAAGGAGTTACAATTGCTATATCTTTCATATCCTTTGATGCAATTACCTCTTTTAGCTTATCCATCACGCCATCTTTAAAAGTAGTATCTTGATCCATCGTTAATAAATAAGAATACCCATCTTTGATGGCAAACTCTG
>CAJUJA010000095.1 GCA_910586635.1 uncultured Bacilli bacterium
GGGGGGGTATACTGTAAGCATAAAGTAAATAAATACGGAGTGATAGTAGTGAAAAGGATAATAAAAAAGAATTATAAAATGATACTAGGAATCATAATGGGAGGGATCATATCAGGAGTAGGAGTTTATGCGGCAACCACAATATCAAGCTCTAATATTTCTTATGATAATAAAGCATCAGGATTAACATCTACCAATTTGAAAGGAGCTATTGATGAATTGAACGCAAAGGCTAAGGAACTGAAAGAAGGTAAATTTGTAGCTGCCTATACATATAATGAAAATTCGAGTTCCTCTACTTATTGTGTGACAGGTGAGGAACCTACTTGTAGGAAAAATGAATGTTATAAAATAAACCTAAGTTTAGGGAGTGTTACGTGTAAACCAGGAGATATTATTTTATATAGAGTGAATGCCTCTAGCATTGTTAAGTTCCATTTTATAAAATGGAAATCAGGTGCGGATTCTATAGAAATGCAAAGTCATAATAATATAATAGAGAGTGTAAAATGGGGAACGATATCATCAGCTGGATCATCCGAGGGGGCACTGATAGCTAGGGAAGCATTAAGATTAAAAACGCAAAATTGGACTAATGTTTTAACTAGAGGATATTATAATAGTTGTTCGACAAATGCTACTATCGGTGATGCAAGTTTAAAGGATTGCCTTGGTTATGTAAGTGATTATTCTATAAGGGCACATATAATAGATGTGGATACGTTACTGGGCTTGGGTTGTAGGGTATCAGAATCAAACTCTTGCCCAAAGTGGGTAAACCATGATTCCTATTGGACCAATGACTGGTATGGTTATGCTCCTTATCTTCCTTGGTCAATAAATGGGGGGCTTAGTTATACTAGCAGGGAGAATTTAGGTGTAAAAGCTGTAGTAGATGTGGACCCTGCACTACCTAGTAGCTAAGGTTAATAATACTACAAAATGTCGTTTTATTAAAATTGGAAATTATTTTAAAAACAGTATATAGGAGTTGGAGTCTCAAGTTGATAGGTGATTATAAAAAATAATAGTAGGGATATCTTATTATTATTTTTTTGTTAGATCCCAGCATTTATCTTGAAGAAGGATGGAACACGGGTTATAATAATAATAGGTGATAATATGGACTTAGACCAATACTTAGATGAGGATTTATTAATTGTATGTCCCAGTGCAATGAAGATGGAAATCCTAAATCGGTATAGTAATCGATTAATTTCTTTTAAATTTATGACAAAAGAGGATTTTAAAAGTCATTATTTTTTTTGTTATGATAATCGAGCAATTGTATATTTGATGGAAAAGTATCATTATCATATTGATGTTGCTAAAACTTATTTAGAAAATTTATATGTGATAGATACTAGTAAAGATTATCAAAGTGATAAATTAAAATTATTAAAAAAGATCAAGAAAGAATTAATCCTAAATCATTTATTGGAATTTGATCCCTTATTTTCAAAATATTTATCTAATAAAAAAATTGTTGTGATGGGATATGATGTATTAGAAAAGTATGAAGAAGACATGCTAAAGGGTGCAAAAAGAGTTCAAAAAGATATTCAAAAATTAGATGCTAAAGTATATTCATGTCATACCTTGGAAGATGAAATTCTATTTGTTATTGAGAATATCTTGGAGTTAGCCAAAAAGAAGGTGAAATTGAATCAGATTTATATTACTAATCTATCGGATGACTACCTGTATCTTATGAAAAAACTATTTTCTTACTTTCATATTCCACTTCAGATTGATATGAAGGAGTCTATTTACGGAACTAAGATCGTTAAGGAATACTTAGAATCAAAGAAATTACCTGCTTTTCAAACAGAAATTGGAGTAAAATTAATAGAAGTAGTAAATCGTTTAGTAGAAGTAGAGGACTCTAGTGTATATAGGGAACTTTTAATTGATCAATTAAAACATACTTACCTTTCTCCTAAACGATTAACAGATGAAATCCATATTATTAATATAGAAGAGGAAATGATAGAAGACACAGATTATTTATTTGTCATGGGTTTTAACCAAGATTATATTCCTAAGATTTACAAAGATGAGGAGTTTATCACAGACAAAATAAAAAAAGAAGTAGCACTATATTCAACAAAAGAGAAAAATAAAAAAAGTAGGGAAGGTCTTTTAAGACAATTGAGCAATGTAAAACACTTATATCTATCTTATAAAGAAAGTAGTAGCTTTAATCATTATTTACCATCTTCTCTTATTAAAGAATTGAAATTAGAAGTGATTCCTTATAAGAGCAATAAACTATATCCTTCTAACTTTTATAACAGACTTTCTTTAGCGAATCTTTTAGATAGATACTATAAGTATGGAGAAGACACTCCATATTTAAAAAACTTACTTAAACATTATAAAATAGGCTATTATACTTATAATAATCAATTTACTGGAATCAATTGCACTAACATGTTAAGGAACATGAATCATGTTTTAAGACTTAGCTATACCTCGTTAAATACTTACTATTTATGTGCCTTTAAGTACTATATTACTTATATTTTAAAGTTAGATCCATATCAAGACACATTTTCCATTATAGTAGGGAATCTATTCCATTTTATATTCTCTGTTATGTATGAGGAGAATTTCAATTTTGATAGAGAATGGGATCATTATATGTCATCCTCTGATTTATCTACAAAAGAAAAATTTTTAGTACAAAATTTAAAAAATAGATTGGAAGAAACAATTGTAAAAATTAAAGATCTAGAAATGTTATCTAGTTATAGAAACGTTTTGACAGAACAAGAAATTACAATACAATTGCAGAAAAATATAAATGTATTTTTTACTGGTAAAATTGATAAAATCATGTATAAAAAAGGGTTAAATGATACTTATTTTTCTGTAATAGACTATAAGACAGGGAACGTACATTCTAATCTTTTTGATATGAAATATGGTATAAACATGCAACTTCCTATTTATTTATATTTATTAAGTAAGTCTAAATTGTTTTCTTCACCTATTTTTACAGGAATGTATTTTCAAAAAGTTTTATATAAAACTTTAAAATGGGAACCGAATAAGGAATTAGAGGATATGAAGAAAAGTAATTTGAAATTACAGGGATATTCTACAGACGTAACAGATCGAATTTTCCTTTTTGATAGAAGCTATGAAAATAGTGAGTGGATTAGAGGAATTAAAATAAATAAGGATGGTTCTTTTTCAAAAAATAGTAAAATTGTAAGTGATGAAGAAGTTTATGATATGTTAAAATATACAGAAAAGATGATTCAAAAGGGAGTAGATCATATTTTAAAGGGGGACTTCCAAATAAATCCTAAGATTATTGATAAAGAAAAAGCCTGCGAATATTGCAAATTTAAAGATCTCTGTTTTGTAAATCCAAAAGATTACATTTATCTAGACAAAGTGGATAACTTAGAATTTTTAAAGGAGGAAACAGAAAATGACTAATGTATGGACAAAAGAGCAATTAGATGCTATTCACTTAGACGGAAATAATATAATTGTATCAGCAGGGGCAGGCAGTGGAAAAACGGCAGTGTTATCAGAACGGGTTCTAAGAAAAATTGATGATGGAATCTCAATTAATCAAATTCTCATTTTAACATTTACTAATGCAGCTGCTAAAGAAATGAAAGATAGAATTAGAGATAAACTAAGGAAGGCAAATAAGCAAGAGCAAATAGATTTAATCGATCACAGTTATATTACTACCTTTGATAGCTTTTCGTTAAGTATTGTTAAAAAGTATCACACGATTTTAAATATTAGTAAAGATATAGGGATTACGGATTCTTCTATTTTAGATATTAAAAAACAAGAGCTAATGGATGAGATATTTAATTGCTATTATAATGAAGACAATGAAAAATTTAAAAAACTAATCACCAATTTTTGTTTAAAAGAGGATGATTTGTTAAAAAAAATATTAATAAAATTGAACGACAAACTAGATATGAGATATAACAAATTAGAATATTTAAGGGACTACATAGAAATACACTATCAAGAGGAGTTTATAGAACAAGGAATTGCTTTATATTATGAAAAAATAAAAGATTTGATTTTAAAAATCAAAGAGTTAGTAAGAAGACTTAATCATTATATGGACTTTGATTATATTATTAAGTTAGAAGACAAACTCTCGAAATTATAGATCGGAAGAGCGTCGTGTAGGG
>CAJUJA010000096.1 GCA_910586635.1 uncultured Bacilli bacterium
TTCAGACGTGTGCTCTTCCGATCTATTATTGAGTCAGCTATTTTTGATTCTACTTTAATTAGAAAAACAAGTAATAAGATATTACGAAGTGAGGCTTCTAATCGTTTTGAAAAGGGAATTGATCCAAATAGAACTTATATGGCAATCAATAGAGCATGTCATTTATTAGAAAAGTATGCAAATGCAACAATTGTATCAGAAATGATATGTTATGATAAAACAGATAAAAAAGATAAGAAAGTAAAAATAACTGCTCAAAATATTAATGATGTTTTGGGAACCAACTTGGGAGTAGAAGAAATTTGTGATATTTTTAGAAGACTGGGATTTTTTACAAGTGTTGAAAAAGATGAGATTGAAGTTACAGTACCAACTAGAAGATTAGATATTTCTATTAAAGAAGATTTAATCGAAGAAGTGGGAAGAATTTATGGAGTAAATAATATAAAAGGGAAATTGCCCGTTACCTCTATGAAAAAAGGAAGCTATGATAAAACAACTAGACAAATAAGAAATAAAATGATTTCACTAGGATATAATGAAGTATTGTCTTATAGTTTAGTTAATGAAGAAGAAGCATCCCAATATACTAACGATTCCTTTGAAGTCGTGAAGTTGATGGACCCTTTAACAGAAGATAGATCTTGCCTAAGATATTCTATGATTCCCTCTTTAATGAAAATATGGGAATATAATAAAAAAAGAAATATCAAGGACATTTCAATTTTTGAAATAGGAAAGGGATTCTATAAAAAAGATACCTATGGTGAAAATAACAGATTATGTGCCTTAATGTATGGTTCTTATTATTTAGGACTTCATAACAAAAAGGTAGATTTCTATATGATAAAAGGTATTGTAGAAGAACTTCTTGACTATTTAGGTTACCAAAATAGATATAGCTTTACAACAGAAAACATTCCAAAAGAACTACATCCAGGTATTTCAGCGTCTATTTCTGTTAATCGTGATACTATAGGTATTATAGGAAAAGTTCATCCTAGTATTACAAAAGAAGATATCTATATCTTTGAAATTAATCTAGATCAACTACTTGAGAAAAAGGTGGGAAAAATGAAATATAAAGAAATTTCAAAATTTCCAGGAATTACAAAAGATTTAGCATTTATCGTTGATAAAAACGTAACTGCTGGAGAAATTGGTTCCACAATAAAAAAAGTCGGAGGTCGATTACTAAAAGAAGTTCGTATTTTTGATGTATATACAGGAGATAAACTACATAATAATCAAAAGTCAATTGCTTTTTCCCTATATTTTGAAGATTCAAAAAGAACATTAAGTGATGAAGAAGTTATGGAAATCTTTAATAAAATTATAGAAAAAGTTTCTGCTACATACCATGCAACATTAAGAGATAAATAAGGATTGTATTTACATCCTTTTTCTTTTGTGATATAATAACAAATAATTTAAGAAGGGGGAGGTAATTTAGAGTGTATGATTTGAAAATGGTAAAAAAAGATATTAATATGGCCAAAATGATAATTTGTACAGAACCAGGAATTGATCCGTTTAATAGTGAAAATTATTTTCATCAGTATTCGTTTATTTATCAGTTTACTAATGAAGATATTTATCTTTATCAGTCATATTTAAAAAATAGAGAAAGTATACTTTCGGTAACAGCGTCAGGGGATCAAGTATTAAGTAGTATTTTATCAGGAACAAAAAATATAGATTGTATAGATATTAGTAGGTTTCCAAGATATTATTTAGAGTTAAAAAAAGCAGCTATTTTATCTTTATCAAAAGAGGACTTTTTAACCTTTTTTTCTCCAGAAGTTAGTCAGTATCGTTTGGAAGGGATAGACTCTACTGAAATTTATAGTGGATTTAATCAAAATATGTCAAAAATGGATAAACTATTCTGGGATGAAATATTAAGTGAAACATCATTTTTTGATATCTACGATTCTCCTTTATTTGAACCAGTGGTCAATTATGTTCAATATATTCCCTATTTAGAACAAAAGAATTATAATGATTTAAAACAGAAATTAAAAGATATAGAAATAAAATATATGGTAGGGGATATCTTTTCTCTAGCAGAAAGTTTAAATAAAGAGTACGACTTAGTGAATTTGTCTAATTTAATTGATCATTCCACTTTAAATGATTATCAAGACTTAATAGAAAAAATAAAGCTCACGAAGGATGGCTGTATTTTATCTTATATGTTTGGTTCGGAAACTCAAGGTAGGAAATTAAATGTAACTTGGGATCATCATCAAGTAAAAAGAAAAAGCTTCGTGACACACCAAAGAAAAAATTATTAGTTGAAGTATTGCGTTTCATTTATTAAGGAGGATTTAGGATTGTCATGGAAGTAAAACAAGATATTGCAAGAGCTAAGCAAATAATTAGTGGAAATTTTATGAAAGATCAAGGATTATTTCATAGTAAGTTTACTCTTTTTCATCAAAATTCTTATGTCTATCGATTTTCTAATGAAAATATAGTTTCCTATCAAAAATATTTAGAAAATAGAAAAAAAGTTCTTTCAGTAACTGCATCGGGTGATCAGATTTTAAGTAACATTTTATTTGGTACTAGAGATATTGATAGCTTTGATATTAGTAGATTTCCAAGATATTATTTAGAGTTAAAAAAAGCAGCTATTTTATCTTTGCCAAGAGAGGACTTTTTAAAATTTTTTTCTCCAGAAGATGTTCTTGCTTATGGTGATTCTATAGATTTAAGGAATGTATATTCTGGTTTTAATCAAAATCTTCCTAATGAGTATAAGGAATTTTGGGATGATATTATAAATACATATGATATGTTTGATGTATATACTTCTGCTTTATTTGAATTTGTATGTCATGATCCTTTCGAATTGGTAATTCCTTATTTAAAAGATGGAAATTATGATTTTTTAAAAGAAAGATTAAAAGATGTAGAAATTCATCATTATGTGGGAGATATATTTCAGCTGGCCCCAAATTTTTGTAAAGAGTATGATCTTATAAATTTATCGAATATTATTGCATATAGTGAGATGTCAAATTATCAAAAATTAGTGGAGGAATTGCCCCTTCAAGAAAATGGGTTAGTTCTTTCTTATCTATTTTGGCGGTATCCACAATTTATAGAAATAGAGTCATCCCTTGATCAAGATCACTATCATTTAGAGCTGCTAAAAGGTGAAATTGAGTCTGAGGAAAATAGAGAACATATGCTAGTGTATAGAAAATAGTAAAATAAATATAAAAAAAACGATGTTACTCGTTTTCTTTTTGTCCTTGTGATACTCTATTTTTGATAATCTCTAACATTTCATTTTTAAGCCTTTGATCGGCACCTTGCCAAACAATTTCAAAAAATACTCCCATACCGGGTAGTGTTACTTCATCTTTAGATTCGATAGATTCATTAATAGCACTCTGTAAGCTATCATAATCATCTCCTTTAAAATTATTAATAATGTGATCTCTTATACTTATATTCATAATTTCCTCCTTACTTTTATAGTGCTAAATTAATTAAAAATTATTCACAAAATAAAATTTTTATTTTGAAAAAGATTGATATATGAATAAAAAGTATGGTATAATAAAAATGTCTAAAAGATGCGAAACTGGCAACTTATAAAACCGACTAAATCAACGATACGGGAGTTTTGATCAGTAGTCTGTGTTGAATACTTGTTTTTAATAAGGATCCTAATGGCGACGTAAGAACACCCACCTGTAAATAAGCAGGTTTTATCGTTTCGCTAAGCCGCTCTTTTGGACTTTTTTTATTTGCAATCTATTTTCTGGTATGATATAATAACAAGGCAAAGAGGTGACTGATATGTTAGTATTACCGATTTTAAATACCAATAAAGATGGAGTTTCTATTCTATTTTTAGTAAAAGTTACATATCCTAAGGCCGTAAAAGTAAAAGAAGGTGTAATGGTTAAGGGATTAGAGGAAAGCGATATTATATTAAATGGAGTATCGTTTAATCACTCTGTTTATAATACAAAAGGAATTGAGCCGAAAGTAATCACAAACTTTCTTAGAAACTTTAACTATAAAACAAATAAAAAGGAATTTTTAGTTACTACTAGACAA
>CAJUJA010000097.1 GCA_910586635.1 uncultured Bacilli bacterium
CAGGTAATAAACGCCCTGCATTTGATGAATTGTTACAAGATATTAAAGATAAGAACTGTAATACGATTGTTGTATTAAAACTTGATAGATTAACTCGTTCAGTTGCAGATTGGGAGAAAATTTTAACATTCCTAGAGGAAAATGATGCCTTCTTGGATTGTGCCAATGATGATATTAACACTACTAACGCTAATGGTAAGATGATTTCAAGAATACTTACTTCAGTTAGTTAACAAGAAATAGAAAGAACAAGCGAGAGAACCAAAATTAGTTTGGCAGGTGCAATTAAGGAAGATCATATTCCACATCAGAGTCCATTAGTATATAAAAGGAATGATAATAATATTAGTAATAATTAAAAAAATATGGTATAATATTAGACAATTTATGGGGTGAGGGAATGAGTAAAATAATTCAAATTGGCAATTTATACGATAATTATCATAAGATGGATTTTGGATATAGGGGAATAGATATAGAAACAAAAAGAATAAGATATTATTCACATTACGATTTAAATCAAAAATATAATGTTAATTCTTTATATGAATTTGATCCAAACAATATAGAAGTAGATAATCATATTAATTGGCATATGGCACATTGTAAATATAAAAGCAATTCATCTAAGAAAATACCTGATGAATTAGAACAATTAGTTAAAAGTTTAATAGAACAACACAAACAATATAATATAAGTAATAATTACCCCATAGAATATATTGATCAAAATAAAATTAGTTTATCAATACAGTACCAAAGTAATTTTTCTTTATTTAGTGATTCAGAATTTTCTGCAACCTATACTCCAGTTGAAAATATTATTGGATTAACAACTGTTCAAAGTGAATGGAATAATTTATCAGATGATGATAAAGATAGTTTGATTCATGAAATAGGACATATGAAAGCATCAAGTTATAAACTTGATGAGGTAAATAATGTATTAATAGTAAAAGAAGGATTTTATATAAATGATGCTAAGTTAAATCCAATTATACTTGAAAATGGTGATATATTTTATATGGTTATAAATGTTCCTAAGAAATGTGATAATTATCCTGGAAGAGCTTTAGAAGAAATAATTAATGACCTGGATTGTTCCTTGGCATTTAATTCATTTAACGGTTCTTATCCAAAATTAGGAAAAAGATTGAATGATTTATGTGATAAAAAGTTAACGTATGCTAGATACGATGCTGGGATAGAAGGAATATATCAATGTTTGCAAAAAATAATTGATAGTCGTGATTTAGCAGACGAACTTTTAGAAAATATTGGTTATAGTATATATGGGTATGATTCTGAAATATCAGAAAGCAAAGCTTTACAATTAATAAAAAAATACGAGGATAATTTAAATAAAAGTTAATAATATGTTATAATGTTTTAGATATTAGATAATTATATTTTATATTATAGGTTTTAATATGAAAAGGATACCATTTATGAGAGACTTATATTACAGAATCCAAGAATTAAAGTAAATAATAAGATGAGGAGAAATTATATGAATATAAAAGATATTGAAATGAAACCATTTTCTATTTTAGATGAAGAATGGGCATTAGTAACAGCCGGAACAAAAGATAAATTTAATACTATGACAATAAGTTGGGGTAGTTTCGGCATGATATGGTATAAGCCAGTAATTAGTATTTATATTAGAAAAACTCGTTATACTTTTGATTTTATAGAAAAGAATGATTATTTTACAGTGAGCTTTTACCCTAGTCAATATAAAGATGATTTAAAAGTATTAGGTAGTAAAAGTGGTAGAGATTGTGATAAATTAAGTGAAGTAGGTCTAATTCCTCTTTTTATTAAGAATGATGTAATTACATTTAAAGAGGCAAGTACAAGCTATATTTGTAAAAAACTTCATATTCAAGAAATTGATGAACCTAATAGAGAAAACAAGAATGATAATCATATGCTAATTATAGCTGAAGTTATAGAAGTCAAACAAAGTGAGAAGGGTGAATAAATGAGAATAGGTGTAGATATAGATGGGGTCTTAACAAATAGGGATCAATTTCAGATGGATTATGGTGCAAAATATTGTTTTGATAATAATATTAAATATGAAATTAATTCAAAAGAATATAACACAAGTGGAATTTTTAATTTAGATAAGATTCAATATGCAGATTTTTGGGATAAATATTTAGATTTTTATGCTAAACATGAGATGGCAAGACCTTTCTCATCAGAAGTAATAAATAAATTAAGAGAAGATGGACACGAAATAATTATAATAACTGCTAGGTGGACATCAGAGAGAAAAGATAAAATAGGACAAGAAATGAGGGACACAGTTAAAAAATGGTTATGTGAAAATCAAATTATTTATGATAAACTGATATTTTCTTCAGAAGAAAAATTGACATGGTGTATTGATAATAAGATAGATTTGATGATAGAAGATGAACCAAAATGCATTAATGATGTTTCAAAGGCAATACCAGTAATATGTTTTGATGCAAATTATAATAAACAATGCAAGGGAAATAATATTATCAGATGCTATAGTTGGTATGATATATACTTAAAAATAAACGATTTAGGTTGATTAAATGGGATAAATTAAGAAAGACTATTCCATTTTTTGTTATTTGTGATACAATTATCATAGAAATTGACCTTATAAAAAATTTCCAAACGTGTATAACTCACGCACCAGATTAATAGGAAACTCGAACTTTTAGTTTTTTTGAGAGTTTGAGTTTTAAAATGTCCTAAAATTTGATATAATATTTTTATAAATAAATTGAATTTTGTCAATTTAGTAAATCACATTTGTATAATGATATAATCATTATTCGTGCGATTCCTTATACAAATAACAATAATAAATAGTATAATAAGATAGAAAGCACTTTTTATGATAACTAGAATGATATAGAAGCGGGCGATAATATGGCAATAGATTCTCATATGCATATTAATAGTGAAGTTTTAGAAAATATAATACAGTATATTGATGATATCAATCGTAATTCTGGTATAGAAAGTGTAATTAACATAGGACTTAATTTAAATACTTCAAAGGAATCCATTCTAATTTCTAAAGCAAATAGAAAATTTTATTCTACTGTAGGAATTCATCCGTTATATACAGAATCACAAGACGTAAGATCTATATACTCCCTAGCAGCCTCTGATAAGGTAGTGGCAATTGGAGAAATAGGTCTAGATCATACAAAGAATAATTTCTTAGAACAAAAACAATACCTAATGGAGCAAATTGAAATTGCTAACGCACTATCCTTGCCTGTAATTATCCATTCTAATAATCAAAATAAATTAGTCATTAAAATGTTTGAAAATGAAATAAAGCCTCAATATGGGTGTGTATTCCATTGTTTTCAACCAGATATAGATGATTTAAAATATTTAGTAAGCCAGGGATATTACATATCATTTGCAGGAAAAATCACCTATCAAACAGCAAAAAAATCAATTGAAGTTGCTAAATTAGTACCAAATGATTTATTTTTAGTAGAAACAGATAGTCCATATATATCTCCAGAGCCAGTTAGAGATGAAGTGAATAAATCTTCAAATATACAATATATCGTAAAAAAAATTGCCGAAGTAAAAGGGCTAGAAGAAAAAGAAGTAGATGAGATAACAACCCAAAATACAAAACGATTATTTAAAAAGATGTAAAATATATAGATTATTATAGTATAGATTAGGTGAGAAGTATGAGTTACGATTTAATGAATGATATGATTGATTATATTGAATCAAATTTAACCGAGAATATAGAATATAAAAAGTTAGCTAGAATTGTTGGAGTATCAGAATATTCATTAAAACGAATATTTTTGTTTTTAACAGGAGTATCCTTATCAGAATACATTAGAAAAAGAAGATTAAGTAAGGCTTATGAAGAGTTAAAAATGACGAATATAAAGGTTATTGATCTGGCTATGAAATATAACTATGACTCAGCTATTTCTTTTGCTAGATCTTTTAAAAGTCTTTTTGGTGTTACTCCAACAGAATGAGATCGGAAGAGCACACGTCTGAACTCCAGTCACATTCAGAAATCTC
>CAJUJA010000098.1 GCA_910586635.1 uncultured Bacilli bacterium
ACGACTTATTGCTTTTTTTGTATATAAAAGGTGTCACATCAATTGTAACGCTACATGAGGATATATAAAAATTTATATATTCTCTTTTTTTCTTCAAAAAAGTATGCTATAATAACTTCAGAATAGGGGAAAGTAAAGTGGGGATATTATAATGAGCATATTAGAGGTAAAAGAATTATCAGCGAAACAAACCATTGAGCAGAAGCTAAAAGATATTTCAAAAAATATTTCATTTGCTGTTGCCTTAAGTAGTGGGATAGTATATAAGAGTAAGATGGAATCTTTTTATAAAGTAATTGCCAGGGAACTAAAAGAGTTAATTGACAGTGGACTATTACAAAGTCTTACGTTATATAAATTTCATAATCATTATTTAAGAGTCACATTACAAAATAAAAGTATTTGCTTTTTAAAAAATAATATTTTTACTCAAGAGGAAAAATTAAATGTAGATAATTGGTTGGATCAAAGGCTCGTATATTTAGAGAATCAGGAATTACCAGCTTTTTTGTCAACTAAGGAAAAAGAGGAACTGATACAATTAGTAGATAGTGATTTAGAGTCTATTATTATTAGAAATTACAGTAGGCAGGAGTTAAATAGTGATAAGTACTTACTTACGTTAAATGAAGAGGATAAGGCAATTTTACTAAGGATTTTTCGTAAATATAACTATTATGATATTAGTGTTAAAAAGTATATAGAAATCATGGCATCTAACTTTGATTATAGTATAGAAAGTAATGTAGAAAATCAGAAAATAAAAACAACTTATAATAACTATATCTTAGAGCTGGGAGCTTATATTTCAAGAGAAATTGATGACTATTTAAATAAAGGAATTATCTAGGAATAGATAATTTTTATTTTTTATAATTTAGAAGTTTTTTTTCTGTAAAATTTTGTCTAAGTTTTGGTTTTTTGGACTATTATAGAATTAGTTGTGATATACTATTGCAAGAGGAACGGAGTGAGGCTAACATGTTACTATTAACAAAAGCTATCTTTGCAATCATGATAGGATTTTTATTTTCATCAGTTCTAGGTCTTTTTTTAGTACCTTTGTTTAAAAGATTGAGAATCGGACAAAAAATAAGTGTATTTGTAGGCGAAGCACACCGCAAAAAGGAAGGAACTCCTACCTTTGGGGGACTGATTTTTATCATTCCTACTATTATAATTACTTTAGGATTATTAATAACAGGAAAAATTCCCTATACATCAAATTTAGGAATTGTATTACTTGTGTTTACGGGGTATGCCTTTATAGGATTTTTAGATGACTATTTATCGATTAAGAGAGGAGATAACGAGGGATTAACAACTTATCAAAAGTTATTCTTACAAGTTTTAATTGCTGTTGGCTTCTTCTATATTTATATGAAAAATGGGGGACAAACTGCCTGGGTAGTAGGAACTCTTCATATTGATATTGAAATGGGTTGGTTATATGGACTATTTATCTTACTAGTGTTAGTAGGTTCATCCAATGCAGTAAATTTAACAGATGGTTTAGATGGATTAGCCGGTGGTCTTTCTGCGATTGCTTTTGTTGCTTTTAGTTTAATTTCATTAATGGTTGGCTTTGAAGATATTGGAATATTTACATTGATTTTAGTAGGAAGTATTGTAGGATTTCTAATATTTAATACTCATCCAGCTAAAATTTTCATGGGAGATACAGGTAGTCTTGCCTTAGGAGGCGTAATGGGTGCTATTGCAATTCTTGCTCATCGTGAGTTAACCTTACTTGTAGTAGCAGGGGTCTTTGTCATAGAAACATTAAGTGTAATTATCCAAGTTTTTTGGGTTCAGGTTCTACATAAAAAGTTATTTTTGATGACACCATTACATCATCATTTTGAAAAACTTGGTTGGGTAGAGACAGATATTGTAAAATTATTTTGGGTCTTTGGTTTAATTCTTGCCATGGCAGGAATCATATTTGGTGTATGGTTATAAAAAGTAATGTTTCATTACTTTTTCATATTTTGGAGGGATAAAATGGAAAAAAGAACAGTAGCACTAGTAATTATGGATGGAGTAGGAATCAGTAATAATGATTATGGAAATGCTGTTAAAAATGCGAATACGACTAATTTAGATTATTTGATGGAAAACTATCCAAACACCCTCATTCATGCTCATGGTACTTATGTAGGATTACCAAGTAATCATGATATGGGAAATAGTGAAGTGGGTCATAATGCACTAGGATGTGGTCAAATATATTCTCAAGGGGCAAAACTAGTTAATGAATCACTTGAATCAGGAAAACTATTTCAATCGAATACATGGAAAGAATTGATTTCCTATTGCAAGAGTCAAGGTGTCCTACATTTTATTGGATTGTTATCGGATGGAAATGTTCACTCTCATATTAACCAGTTATTCGCATTATTAGATAAGTCAAAACAAGAGGGTGTTAGAGAGGTACGTATTCATATTCTTCTAGATGGTAGAGATGTAGAAGAAACAAGTGCCCTAAAATATGTACATTTATTAGAAGAAAAATTAAAAAAGTTAAATGATTATAACTTTCATTCTATGATTGCCAGTGGTGGTGGGAGAATGAATATTACTATGGACCGATATGAAGCAAATTGGGGTATGGTAGAAAAAGGATGGCAAACCCATGTCTTAGGAATTGGTAGAAAGTTTAGGAAAGCAGAGGAGGCTATCTTAACTAATCGTAGAGAAAATATTGGAGTAATTGATCAGGATCTAGAACCTTTTGTCATAGTGGATGAAAACAATAAACCGGTAGGAGAAATTCATGATCATGATAGTGTTATTCTATTTAATTTTAGAGGAGATCGTGCTCTTGAAATTTCAAGATGCTTTGATGAGGAAAAATTTTTACCATTTGATCGAATAAGAACACCAAAAGTATACTATGCGGGTATGTTACAGTATGATGCTGATTTTCAGATTCCTAAAAAATATTTAACAGAGCCACCAAAAATAAAATATACATTAACGGAGGAGCTAAATCAATATAAAATTTCTGAATATGCAATTAGTGAGACGCAAAAATTTGGACATGTTACCTATTTTTGGAATGGAAATCGATTAGAAAAATTAAATCCAGATTTAGAGGAATATGTAGAAATATCAAGTGATATTGATGGTTTTGATAAAAAACCGGAAATGAAATCCTATGAAATTACAGATAAATTTGTAGAGGCAATACGATCAGGAAAATATGAATTTTTAAGAATGAATTTTCCAAATGGAGACATGGTAGGTCATACAGGAAATTATGAGGCAACTGTAAAAGCAGTAGAAGCTGTTGATGATAACATAGGAAAAATTATGAAAGCCATAGATGAAGTAGGGGGAATATTAATTGTTTTAGCAGATCATGGCAACGCAGAGGAGATGTATCAAACAAACGCTCAAACTAAAGATGCAAAAACTTCACATACTACGAACCCAGTTCCTTTTATTCTTTATGGAAAAAATATAGAGAATATCAAGATAAAAAAAGGTGATTTTGGACTTGCTAATATTGCTAGTACCATTACCACCTTACTGGATATAGAGCCTAATCAGCATTGGTTAGAATCTATTGTTACAAAAACAAATTAAAAAGGAATTTGTCAAAATGCAAGTTCCTTTATCCTAATGCAATATCCATAATCATCATAATAGAAAAACCAATGAGTGTAAAGAAAGCCATCAAGTCTTTCTTTTTATTTGTTTGACTCTCAGGAATCAATTCCTCAACTACAACATATATCATAGCACCTGCTGCAAAGGCAAGTAAATAAGGGAGTAGAAATCTAACCTTTATTACTAAAATAGCTCCAATGACTCCTGATATTGGTTCTACAATACCACTTAATTGCCCATAGAAAAATGATTTCTTTCTAGATAATCCTTCTCTCCTTAAAGGAAGACTAACAGCCATTCCTTCTGGAAAATTTTGAATTCCAATCCCAAGTGCTAACATATAAGCAGAAGAAAGAGTAGCTCCATCAATCCCATAGTATAAAGACCCAAAGGCAACTCCAACTGCTAATCCTTCTGGAATATTATGAAGTGTAA
>CAJUJA010000099.1 GCA_910586635.1 uncultured Bacilli bacterium
GGGGGGTATACTGTAAGCATAAAGTAAATAAATACGGAGTGATAGTAGTGAAAAAAGGAAGAAGTATATATACTTTTCAATTAAGTTGTGATCCAAATTTAGTGAATAATTTAGTTCAAAGCTATATTCAAGGTAATCAATATGAATTACAACAAAAAAATGGAGAACAATTTTATAGAGCAGGCGATGCAATGGTACAAGGATATAGATTTTTTAATTATTCAATATCAGGGCAAACACTTACCATTTATGCATGGTGTAAAGGATTATTTGGAGAAATACCAATAGAACAAAAAAATAGCCTGAATATGTTGGCTATGGCTTATAGAAATTCTTTAAATACACTATTTCAAGAGATTGATAAATTAAATAATGGAGGTGTAAATATGAATAATAATATGAATTTTGACCCAAATACAGGTCAACCATTAAATCAAAATGTAAGTAATAATCAAATGAATTTTGATCCTAATACTGGACAACAATTAAACCAAACTAATTATCAACAGCCAGTTCAAAATAATGCAAGTCAATTTGCACAAACTTTTCAAAATGAAACCACAAAGAAACAAGAAAAAATGTGTGAGATTGGTTTCTGGTTATCATTGTTTGGATTGCTAATCTCTTTTGCGGGACTGACTTATGGAGGGATTATGTATATTTTAAATTTTTATTTTGCTTCACAGGGATTAAAAACTCGTAAAAGAGGAAAAGCAGTTGCTATAATAGTATTATCAATAGTCTCTATTTTAATTACTATTTTTCAATTAGTAAGTGCTTAAATTTTATAGAATAAAACAAATAAATGAATTTACTAAAGATATTACTACAATAAATGCAGTACCAGGACTATCTGAAATGGAAAGACAAGTTAATCTGTAAAAATCAAATATTAAAACAAAACATCAAAATATCATAATAAGATGATAATAATTACGTTCATTATTACTTGGATAGGATATGCTTTTTAAATATTTTAGAGGATTATAAAAAGTATTTAGAACAAAAAAATAATGTAAATATTTAAAATTAAGAAAAGAGGTTATTTAAATGAAAAAAGTATTTTTAAGTTTATTATGTAGTGGGCTTATTTTAGGTTTGACTGCTGGTTGTGGGGCAGTTACGGATGATTCAAAAAAACATAATATTAATGTTAATACGTCGGAAAACATTGATGTAAAAACTTATGTTGATCACAATAAAGATTATTTGATTGTTTATTTAACAAATAATAATGATTATAACATTGGAAATATAGATGTTGATGCAAAATTTTATGATAAAAATAAAAATAATATAGGCGATGATTCAAATACATTTTTAGATTTTGTAAGTGGAGGTAATTATGTATTTACTATAAATCTACCGCTCAATAATGATGTGCCTGAAAAAACTGATTTATCTATTAAAGTAAATGAAGAATATCAAAATGCAGTTGATGGTAGTATATTATATAATGATAAAATAACAACAAGTTATACTAAATCTGGTGACGAGATACGAGCTAATATCAAAAACAATTCAGATGTAGAATTATACACAGTAGAAGTTGCAGTATTATTTATGAAAAAAGGCAAACCAATTTATGCTGATAGTTTACGTTGTTCATTAGATGCTGGAGAATCTAAAACTGAGAGTATTGATATTCCAGAGGATAGAAAAGCATCAGAAAATTCAGATGAAGATGTTTTACTAGATTTTGATTCTGTTAAATTTATAGTTAATAGAGCATCTACTAAATAAGTTGTGTAGTTGTCAATGATGTGAGACCTAGATAAGTCGAAAAAAATATTAATTGGGAAGGGATGCAATTGCAGAAGCTTCCTTTATTTTATATCTTTTCACAATAGGAGAACTCCAATCTAGAACTTGCATAGGAATATTATTGGAACGTTTTAAATAGGCTTTCATTTGTACTTTTAAATCTTCATAAGAATAAAAATTTAAATAATTGTAAAATGTGTTTTGATCGTTTTTATGACTCTTTCCTCCTTTTCCGCTGTGCCTAGGATTATGCAGTCTTATTAATTTATGTTCAATGTCTAATTCATTACAAAGAACATTGAAAGGATTCATTCTTCTAGTATTTGCATGGTGTGTAAATTCAAAACCATTATCAGTTTGTATAATTTTAGGTTTATATCCAAAATAAACAATGGCTCTTTTAATAAAATCAACAGTGGAATAAGAAGATTGTTCTTTATATGGATAAATAAATCTTTCTCGAGTTGCTTCATCAATCACTGTATATTGGTAGAACTTTTCTTTGCCAGTACCAGAGTAACATTCTTTAGGTACATATTTAACATCTAATTGCCATTTGATGCCAATATCAGTAGGAGTATCATGGGATTTAGGAACATACTTTTTATGTTTCTCTTTATCAACATAGAACACGATGTTTCTAAGTAATCTAAATAAAGAAGCAGCATGTCTAGAGTAACCATATTCAGTTCTTAGCTTTCCGTATAACTCTGACATAGAAATATGGGGATTTCTTCTAATAAGATCTTTGATCCATTTAATTTCAGTATCAGTGTGAGCATTGGGATGTTTCGAGATAGGGCTATGAGATTTATCAACTAAAGATTCTTTAGTACCATCAAATCTACGATTCCACTGTATGAGAGAAGATTTAGAAATTTTATAACTTCTACAAACGAAAGAAATAGGATACCTCTTTCTATATAAGTTAACTGAATAGAATCTTGTATTCAAACTATGTGGAATATAACGTTGGGTATGTGATACACTAGTCTTAAGCAATAAATCCGTTCGTATAGTTTTCTGTTTAATTAATATTTTATACGACTTATTGCTTTTTTGTATATAAAAGGTGTCACATCAATTGTAACGCTACAAATTATCTTTTATTAAAATATATTTTAATAGTAATTCATAAATATTAATTTTATCATTAAGGAGGGAAAATTATGTTTAATAAAATTGTTGTATTAGAACCAATTTTAATTACTGAGGAGGGTAAAAATGATTTAAAAAGGTATTCAACAGAGGTGATTTTCTATGATTCTAAACCTGATTCAGAAAATGAAATCATAAATAGAATTGGTAATGCAGACTGTATTCTATTATCTTTTACTACCAAAATAACTAAAAGTATTTTAGATAGATGCAATAATATAAAATATATTGGTATGAGTTGTTCATATTATGGTGATAAATATTCAAACTTAGATATGAAAACAGCAACTGAAAAGGGTATTACAGTTAAATATTTAAAAGATTATGGAGATGAAGCTGTCCCAGAATATATTATCTCTGAATTAATAAGATTATTGCATGGATTAGGTGACTATCAATGGAAAGAAAGACCTTATGAATTAACAGATATAAAAATAGGAATTATTGGACTTGGAAAAATAGGAACTATGGTTGCTAATGCACTTAAATATTTTGGGGCAGATATATATTATTATAGTAAAACTAGAAAACATAAAGAAGAAGATAACGGAATTAAATATCTTCCACTTAAAGAATTATTAAAAGAATGTGATATAGTTTCTACTCATTTAAATAGAGATGTAGTCTTATTAACCGAAAGGGAGTTCGAACAGTTAGGAAACGGTAAAATTTATGTTAACACTACAATAGGTTGTTGTTATGATGTTAATGCATTAAAAAAATGGTTGGATATAGGAACAAATTATCATATATGCGATCAAGTTAGTAACATACACAAAACACAAGATATAATTCATCATCAAAAAACAATTTATACAGATAAAATTTGTGGAAATTCAAAACAAAGTGATATCAGAGCAACTACTCAAACAATAAATAATATAAGAGATTTTTTAAGTATCAAATAGACCTCTATATCATTTAATTATTTAGTTATACATATTTTAATAAAAGATAATTTTTTGATAAGAAATGAAAAGGTCCGATTTTTCCCACATCCCTTATCGTTTCTTTTTAATTGCAAGTAACTATTATTTTATAAAAGACTTAGTTTATTGAAAGTAATCCAAAGCCCCCTTTTCTTCATAACAGAAAGATA
>CAJUJA010000100.1 GCA_910586635.1 uncultured Bacilli bacterium
TATTGTATCAAAAAGCCGCACCACCTGGTGCGGTTGAAATTTGAATTTAGGAAAAAATTGGAATTTTCCAATTTTTTATTTTTTCATTAAATATTTAGCAGTTCTAATCATTTGAGAGGTGTATCCATTTTCATTATCATACCATGCTACTACTTGAACTTGATAAGTATCATCATTTATTTTCGATACTAATGTTTGAGTAGCATCAAAAATTGATCCGTATCTAGTTCCAACGATATCTGTAGATACTAGCGGCTCTTCTGTATACCCAAATGACTCATTTGATGCATTTTTCATTGCTTCATTTATTTTTTCAACTGTAATATCAGTACCCTTTACTACCGCTACTAAAATTGTAGTAGAGCCAGTAATCACAGGAACTCTTTGAGCAGATCCTATTAATTTGCCATTTAACTCTGGAATTACAAGTCCGATTGCCTTAGCTGCACCTGTTGAATTAGGAACGATATTAGAGGCTCCTGCTCGAGCTCTTCTCAAATCTCCCTTACGGTGTGGTCCATCTAATATCATTTGATCTCCAGTATAAGCATGAACAGTTGTCATAATACCACTTTCTATTTCTGCATAATTATTTAGAGCATTTGCCATAGGTGCTAAACAATTAGTTGTACAACTAGCCGCACTGATTACTTGATCCTCACTTGTTAAAATATTTTCATTCACTCCATAAACAATTGTTTTCAAATCATTTCCTGCTGGAGCTGATATAATCACTTTCTTAGCTCCTGCTTTTATATGTGCAGATGCCCTTTCCTTAGATGTGAAAAATCCTGTACATTCTAATACTACATCCACATCTAACTCTTTCCATGGTAAATTATTAGGATCTTGTTCCTTATATATTCTTATTTTTTGGTCATCTACTATAATAGAGTCCTCTAACGCTTCTACTGTATGGCCCTCATACCTTTTTTGAGCAGTATCATATTTTAATAGGTGTGCTAACATATCAGGACTTGTTAAGTCATTGATTGCTACTACTTCATATCCCTCTAGTTCAAATAACTGTCTAAATGCAAGTCTACCTATTCTTCCAAAACCATTAATTGCTACTTTTATCATTTTATCATCTCCTTATCTTCATTATATATTTATACCCATTTTATTTCAATATATTTTTAGAATATTAATATATAATTCCAGAATCAAAAAAGTAACCTTTTTGTAGTTACTTCTTTAGTCTATTTATTTCTTAAGTACCTTTGAATGGCCCTTATTATAGTTTGCTATCATTTGATTATTTTGATCAATTTGTTGTTGCATTCTTTCTATTTCACCCTCTAAAAACAAATTTATATTTTGTATCTGTTTTACCATAGATACATCAATCACTTGCTTTGATTCAAATTTTTCATCCTTTAAATAGGAAGAAAATAAATCTCTTTTTAGATAGGTATTCAAATATTCATACATATCTGTCTTAGAAAAATCTCCTTTATAATTTCTCTCATGATTAAATGGTATCCCCATAACAATTACGTCTTTATTAAACACAATATCTGTTTTTAAGTCTCTATACCATGAAACGGGGTATTCTTCCACCCAAACAGGTTCTCCTACTCGATAACTTTGTCCATCTGAAAATGTTACGGTTTTATCATAACAGCGTGGTTTTATAATTACTCTTGTATATTTTTTACCATTTGTTAATTCTATCTCATCTAATTGTTCTGGATCAAATTTTTTTGAATACTCATCATAGTTTCTACTATCTACTGTATAATTTTTGTGAATACTCTTTAAAGAAGAATGTTTTTGAAAAAGTCCTTCTTTCTGTTCATAGATTTTTTCTAAATCTCTTTGTAATGGTTTTGAAGCTATTTTTTTTGGAAGGTATCCTGCCTTTAATTGTACTACTCTATCTTCTACTATTACTTCATTTGAGGCAATTTTAGAGATCACTGAGTACGGTAAAGCGACGCGAATCCCACCATCGCGGTCATCAACAGTGCGGCTATTACCATAACCTGTTCCATAGACAACGCAGGCACCCTTATCCTCATCACATGTTTTGGTCCAATAAGCTCCTGTTCTGCATTCTAACTGATTCTCTCCACCCTTTGTAAAATAATATGAAGAAGCACGACCCCCTAATGCAATTGCATAATCTGTTATGCCTGCCTTTGTTCCGATTTTGTCAAATATTTCTAATCGATTCTTTCCAATAATTTGGTCTTCTCTTAGTAAATCTAATTCGATTTCGTCCAATAAACTCATAACTTCACTTTCCTTGATTTATTATATTAGCATAAGTGGATTATTTTTGCAAAAAAATATCCACAAATATAGTGGATAAATTTTATATACCAAAGTAGCCCCCACCTATAAATTCTCTTAAAATAGAATCTTGTGGTATAGCATCACTCGGTATTGGTAAAAATAATCGTAAAAAGTCTATTAACCTTTTTGCTTCCTCGTAATATTCAGAATCACTATCTACTGAATATAAAAGAGGTTCTACATATGTCTTTAAAACTCCAATCTCATAAATCAAGGCCGTGTTAAAAGTAACATCTGCATCATCTTGGTATGGGAAAATATACTTTTCCTCACCCCTTCTTACTTTTGTCCATGCTTCTAGAGTTTTCTCAACGCCATATCCTCTCGTTCTATTATCTCGTATCATTCTTCTTAAAATTCTATTGTCACTAGTTGAAACACGATTATGATTATCCATATTAATTTCTGTTAATGGCGATAAATAAATCTTAAATTTACTCTCTCTTGGTATATTAGTCAAAATGTTAGTATCTAGTCCGTGAATACCCTCTATTACTAAAATTTCATTTCTATCAAGTTTTGCCTTTTCTTTATATTCTTTAATGCCAAGAATAAAATTATAGGTAGGAAGGGTAACCTCTTCACCATTTAATAATTTTTCAATTTGTGTGTCAAATAATTTTAAATCTACTGCTTCTAAGCATTCAAAATCTGGTTTTCCATCCTCTCCTAATGGTGTTTCTTCCTTATCTAAAAAGTAATCATCCATGGATAAGGTCTTTATTTTTAATCCGAAACTTCTAAGGTACATAGATAATTTTCTTGAAGTAGTAGTTTTTCCAGATGATGACGGTCCAGCCATTAGGACAATTCTAAGACTCTTATTTTGACTGATCATTTTTGCAATTTCTAGTAACTTATTACTTTGTAATGTCTCATCTATTCTAATTAAGTCATTAATATTTCCACTGGCTACGATAGTATTTAAGTCAACAGAATTTTCTATTTTCATGAGCTTAGCCCATTCTCTATATTCCCTAAACACTTCAAACATATGAGGATGATGCTGATAATCTTTAATCTTATCAGATATATAAGTAGTAGGAAATCTTAAAATAAACCCGTTATCTTTAATATATGTTAAATCGAAATCCTTCAATTTTCCAGTTGAAGTTGGCATAACATTATAAAAATAGTTATACAAATTTCCTAATCGATATAAAGTAATATAGTCATTTGTATTATATTTCATAACACCTGCTTTAGGTAAATCATTAATAGTTTTAAAATATTTTTTTGCTTCTAAACGATCAATGGTTAATTTTGTAATGTCTAAATCACTAGATATAATTTTTTTCATTTCTGATTTTATCTTCTCTACTTTTTCCTCGTTTAACTCAAAATTAGTCTCAATATAAATTCCTTTATCTAGGGAGTGTTGAATTACAATATCTGCATTTCTTCCATATAAAGATTTCACTGCATATACAATTACGAAAGTTAATCCACTAATATGAGTCCTATTTCCCTCCCTTGAGGTCAAATCTAGAAATTCTACTGTACAATCCTTAGTTAATTGGTAGGTTAACTCTTTAATGGAATTATTAAGTCTTGCTAAAATAATTGGGTATTTAGAAGTATTTTGAAATGTTTTTGCTACTTCCTCTAAAGAAATCCCTTTGAAAAAAACATATTTTTCCCCATTGATATTTACATTAATCGT
>CAJUJA010000101.1:0-3325 GCA_910586635.1 uncultured Bacilli bacterium
GGAAAAACATTAACGCTTGCTCAAGCTGCATTAGCATCTACTGAAATTTTTTTAGATGAATATGAAAAATCAATGGCAGAGTTTGAAATAAAGTATCCTAATTTTAATTTCGCAAAGATTAGGGTATTATTAAAAATATTTTATTTAGATTTTAAATTAGAAGAATTAGATAATGTAATAAAATCAGCTCCTAATATCTTATTTGATTTATTTCATTTGTATAATTTTGTTAATTCTGAAATATCAAGAATGTTTTTTAATGAATATTATCGAGGGACGAATATTGTGGGGTTAATTCCAATAAAAGATCCTTATTATTCTTCTTTCTGTCGGATTGGTTCTATAGATTCTATGAGATTTTTTAAGAAGCTTGATTCTTTCCCATATGAGCCAGATATGACATTGATATTTCCTGAATATGATAAGGAATTTAATTCACATGATGACAAAAAGACAGTAGGAGACGATGGAACATTTGCCTTTTTTGCTCTTCTATCACATTTATTAGAAAGACACGGTTCAGCCTGGTTAGATGGTCAAGATAAGGATCAGGGTATTAAACGTATTAGAGGTGTAGCAGGTGGATATTATCATTTAGAGAAGAAAAAAGTATGTATGCCGTTTTTAATTCAATTAATTTATAAACCTATTCTATGGTTTTATAATCAACTTTTAAAGCTTGTTTTAGCATATTTAGGGTATCGTCCTAAAACAGAAAAAAAGTGGACTTCTAGACGTAAACAGGTAGTTTATAAAAAGAATAATGTTGGATTTCTATATCAATTAATAAAATATGTAATATTTGTTTTAAACAAAATTGTTTCTCATTTTGAAAAATTTCAATATTTTAAAATATATGCTGAGTATGCTACAAATGATGAATTTAGAAATTCAAAGATGATACATTATTCTTTAAATGTAATGGATTTTGATCATGAAGGAGGTTTAATATATAATTCTACACCTTTTAAAAAGTTTTATGATGATTTAAAGAGCGTGCTTTATAAAGAAAAAGGAATAAAACAAAATTTATTAATGCTTGAAAAATGGACAAGTTTAGAACCAGATTTAATAGAATATTCTAAAACAGGTTTAAGAAATTATTCAAAAATTGTTCAAGCACAATTTAATTCTGAAGAAAGTGAGGATGTGTAATATGTGGAAAAAATAGATGATGTTCAAATCCATATGGATTATATGTCCTTTACGATTCCTTTAGAAAGTCAAATTGATGTTAGATCGGCTTTTGAAGAAATTCAAGAGGAAATAGCTAATTTATTTTATATGACTAGTGTTAATTATGGTCAAATATCTGACTGGGCACATGATGGATATCAATATCAACTTTCTTTAGGAGAAAATATAATTATTCGTTTTGGTGGAGATCGTAATGCTATGAAGAAAATAATTGATTGGGATGAAAGGGTAAAGTCAGAGGAAAAATATGATTCTTTAATGGTGGAATTAAAAGGACAAGCTTGTAGAGAGATTGAATTTTTATCTAATGGAAATATTGATTATTTAAATATTATCTCTTGGGTTGAATCTCATGGAGGTAAATTTACACGTATAGATATTGCAATAGATGATATGAAAGGTGATGTAATTAAGCTTTCTAAAATACTTGATCTAGTTGCAAAGGGATTATATACTTCTTCTTTTCGAAGTATTCCTTTTTTAAATGATTCTGCTTTGCGAAAAAATAATTATAAAGATATTGATGTTGATGAAGAGCCTTGCTCATTGTATTTTGGAAAAAATACAAGTGATAAACAGCTTTGTATTTATAATAAGAAAGCTGAACGTAAAAATAAAAATGATTCTTGGGAAGGGGAGTATTGGACTAGATTTGAGATGCGTTTCAGACATGATGCCGCAGATAATTTAGCTTATTTTATGATAAAAAATAAATTAAATGATATTGGTAAATTTTCATGTGAACAGTTAAAGAATTTGCTTACTTTAAAGCATTCTTATTATAATGGTAAAAAAAGTGAGATGAAGGATGTTAGAAAGTTAGATGTATATCCATCATGGGAAAAATTTTTAACTTTTGTAAAAGGAACTTCTTTTAGTTTACGTCCAGTTCTTGAAAGCACGATTGAAACTAAAGTATCCTGGAGAACGTATTCGCTTTCTCGAATGGATATCATATTAGAGATTGCAAATGCATATGAGGATGATGATTGGGTTTTTTCAGGAGCTGGAAAGGTTTATAAAGAAATGCAAGATAAGCTTAATTATTTAAAAGAAAAGAGAGATCGTATAACTGAAAAGGATATTTCGATGATTAATAATTATAGGCGGAAAAATTGGAAGTCTGGTTTGTTTTATGAGTTAACTCAATCAGATATTGATGAATATATGAAGCAGTTAGAATCAGAGGTTAAAACTTTTAAATTACGATATCTTTTGCCATTTTAAATTGATTTTCCACTTGAGTGGAAAAAGGAAAGGAAAAATTATGTATGTAAAAGATATAAAGGATTTTGTGAATCCTATTTACAAATTTTCTTATGTAGTAGAACTAATTGATCAAGAATTATTTTATATTTCTAAATGGGATAACATAGTTAAATTGAAGGTTTGTAGTGTTTCTATTCAAAAAAAAGGATCTAGAGATGTATTATTAGAATTAATATGCACACCAATCAATACTATAATATGTCCTGTTTATGATTTTGATGATGTAATTTTGGATTATGATGATTTAGAAAAAATATGGTTTTTTTCTTATGCAGCTGCTAAAAGAAAAAAAACTATAATAATAGAATCAAGACAAATAACTTTATTTGATGTTTTATAAGGCAAGAAATTTGCCTTAAAATTTGGTATATTACTAATTGCAAAGGTTAATTAAAATAAGTGGTTGCCCTTTTTTGGAGGTGATATATTTTTATGTTAGACTCTATAGAAAGGATAAAAAGGATTAATGGCTATAATCACCTTAATTTTGGCTATATTGAATGTTTTCTTAAGCCTGGTTAGATTCATAGTTCTTCTAATCAAAAAGAAAAACAACCGCTGAATTGACGCTCTAGCGATTGTTTCATGAACAATATTTAGGGTAATCATTGATTAACCTTTGTATTTTTATTATATGTGATTTTTTCAAGAAATACAAGTAGATTTTAAAATTAATTTAAGGAAATTATTGAAAACCGTTATATTTAGTTTATAGCATCCAATAATAAATTGATAATCTAAATTAGGATCCTTGCTGTTTAATTTTTCTAAGGTGTCTTGAATGCATATAAGATATTTACTTGTTTTTGATTTAAATTCTCCAGATAAGATTTGGTTTAAGGTGCTAAAGGTGCAATAC
>CAJUJA010000101.1:3335-3948 GCA_910586635.1 uncultured Bacilli bacterium
GCTCTTCCGATCTAGTATTTTAGCATCTTTTTTTCTTGGGTAAAGTCTTGCATTTAAGGACCTCCTATTTTATAATTATATTGCCTTCTGCATACAGCACACATTTTTATTGCATAAGGTGCCAGGAGCCTATTATGCCTGGCTTATTTTAATTTATTCAATTAATACTGCTCTTTAATAGATTTCATATTTTTTGGGACGTAGATATTTTTTTGGAAGATTAAGTTTTATATTCTCTATGTTCCATATTTTGCAGTGTTTCCAATAACCTGCTCCACCTGTTAAAGCAACTTTGTATGGTTGTGTTTTTACAAATTCTTTGAATTCTTTTACATTCATTAAAATATCATTGTTTTCTAAAAATTTTTTATTAATCATTGATATAGAAAAATATGTGAATCCATAGTCTCTTATTGCTTGACTCATTTTATTTTTTCTCCTTAATTTTAAGATGCTCATAATAAGCTTTTGTAAGAATTATTTTAGCTTGATCATGATTAATAGAATCATTTAATTGCGAATAAATAGATATTACCGCAATCATTCCACCATAATAATAACTATACAAATTATCATTTTTTTTATAGTAGTTATCATAATTCTCTCTTTGATA
>CAJUJA010000102.1 GCA_910586635.1 uncultured Bacilli bacterium
TTTCTGAATGTGACTGGAGTTCAGACGTGTGCTCTTCCGATCTATATGGAGTATAGAGCCTTAATTTTGGTATAAAAAAGAAGCAAGCTATTAAAATAAAACCAATAGAAACTAGAATATGCATCATACAAAGGATTACTCCTGATGAAGTTTGCTGCATTAAATATTCTAGAATTTTTGTTATAAAATAGGAATGATTATAGCAAAAAAAGCTATAATAGTCAATATAATAACAAATCCTTATAACAATTTCACAGGACCATTGATACAAGCTTTCAAATCCATAGCCCAATCTATAGAAACAAAGAAAGGCAAAATACGTCATAATAGTTCCTAATATAGATAAGAATAAAAATTTAATTCCCTTGGAATAGGCTGAAGCAATTCCTAACAATAGAACACAAAGAAAAACTAACAGTATATTTCTTTCAATAAAATCAAATAAAAATTCTAGCATTGGCTTCAACTCCTTTCATGGGACACTATTCTAATATACTTATTTTACCATTTTTAGCCAGATGAAACAACTAAATAATATAAAATAAGCGGCTAAAAAAGACATATTTTTCATATATTTCAAAAAATATGTCTTTTTTAATTAACTTCTAAAGTGTTTTTTGGTAGATTATCTTTCCCAGCATCTACTACTGCCATTATAATCATTAGGGGAATCATAAAATAATACATATGATATGTATTATCTATCATACCATAAATATCTACCATCACAAAACCTATACCAATAATAAGAAAAAAGAATTTATCACATTTGTATAGGTTCTTGTATTTTTCTATAAAATGAATGATTAAAAATAATAAGCCAACCAAACCACCTACGGCTAAGGTTTGAAAAAACGTAGAATGAAATACCTGTGGAGATAATTGTATGCCAAGTGCCGTATTTTGAGAAATAATATAACAGATAAATCCAGCACCAAATATCCTTGTATGAGGCTTCGCGTTCCAATATTTAAATGCTGTCTCCCATAATTCCTTTCTACCATTATCGTCAAATCCTTGATTGAACACAGAATGAAGCACTTGCTCTATAATTTCAGTAATTGTCCCTTTCATACATATAGCAACCACAATCATTATAATTGCATAAACAAAAAAGGTATTCTGATATAGTCTAGCTTTCTTAGCTGTAAACATTAAAATAATATAAAGAATTCCAATCTCTAAAAATCCAAACAAATAGGAGCCTCTACTCGTTGTAAGAATAATACCTATAATACCAAAAATAATCTTAAAATTTTGAAAAATCATACCACTAAGCTTCTTTTGCTTTCCTAACAAATAAAAAGCAAAGGGAATAGATACACAAATCATAATACCAGCTTCATTACAAAGTCCCCATCCCAAATAATACCATAAATCTAAAATATTACTAACAGTGTTTCTTAATTCATAAGCCTTTAATCCACACTCACAAGCCAATATGACAGAAAGGTAGGACATGCTTACAGCAAGTATATCTATTGCATCTCCCTTTATTCCATTTACCATAATAATATAGAGAATGAAATATCCAAGATTTCCAAAAAATAGAAAATAAAAAACCTCATTTCCCTGTGGCGCTCTACACCAAAGAATTGGTATAATGGTCGTTATGGCTAATCCTGTCAAACCAATAAACGATTTCATTTTTTTGAAATGAAATCCATCCTTAAAGGAAAAAATGCAAATAACAATCGCAAATAAACTACCTAATATTAGAATAGGAATAGGAATCGTTTGATTAGAAAAACCTTCACTAAACATAAAAATAAAATAGATACAGCTTGGTATTACATACTTTAAATTTCTAGTGATAAGTAACGTTATCGTGGAAACTAAAAGCATTAGAACCATACCAACAGTAGTATTTACCTTCCAACCAAAAACAGTTAAGGCTGCTAATAATCCAGCATAGATTTCATTAAAAAATTTCATGTGAGTTAATTTTAAAATGTTATTATTCAGTTGTTGATATTTATCTAAAACTTTAGCAAACATTCCTATTCCCTCACTAAAAATTTTTATTTATTCGCTGCCTTTATTAAAATATTTTTAATATGCTCTCCAAAGGTTTCTAGCATGTACCATTTTATGGTTAACTCAAGTCCATCCTTAAACTTCTTAACTGGTTGCCACCCCAGTTCTTTAATTTTGGTGTGCTCCTGTGTTTTATCCATAAGTTCAGCATGATTATCTCGAACTAAGCTTCGAGATTTGTTAAGTAATCGAATAATTTCATGAATAACTTCTAAGTCTGTAATATGAAAATCTGAAGATATACCATAGCTTTCCTTATCCACACCTTGCTGTAAAATAATATCTACAGCACGACAATAATCCATTATGAAAACCCAACCTCTTGTGTAATTTCTCTTTAATTCAATCGATTTATTCTTAACTATGCGATCAATCCATAAAGAGATCACTTCTGTCATTTCCTGTCCAGGACCATATAACATATTGATATAACTTAGTGTCACCTTAAAAGAGTTTTTCTTTAAAAGATCAATTATATTTTTATTCTTTTTAGTCATAATTTGATGATACTGATTTATATTAGATATTTTTGTCACTTTCTGGATAAATTCCATATCTTCTAAAGAATTTACAATACAATCTATGGAATTGTACTTAAAAATACTATTTATATCACAAATATTATAATTTTCTTTATCAATGATTTTAAGCTTTGTATCCGTAAAATAGATAACCTTATCTTTCGAATATTTTTCAGTAAAATATCTACAAAGGTGTTCTCCAATAAACCCTTCGCCCACTATAAATATTTTTTCCAAGCTGATCAACTCCTACTCATTCATAAAATGATGTAACATTAGTCTTATCGTAAAACAGCTCCCCTTATTTTCTTCTGATTCTACAACTATTTCTCCTTGCATTTGTTCAATCAATTGCTTGACTATATATAAACCTAATCCCGAACTTGGAACATCCGTTTTCACTCTATGTTCTTCCATAAAGGGGATAAACATTTTCTTTTGAAATTCTTTACTCATACCACAGCCATTGTCCTTAATCTTAAAGGTATAAGAAGAAAGATTTATAGATTCCTCTATTTCTTTTATAGAAAAACTAATACTTCCATTTTCATTCGTATATTTTATCGCATTCATTAAAATATTTATCAACACCTGAGTCAAATGGAGTCCATCCCCCATTACCCAAGGATTGGTCAACTGAACATCCTTTACAAATTTTATTTTTTTTGATAGAAGGTAACAGTTTATATTATCCATACAAAAATTATATATCTCTTTTAAATTTATTCTAGAATTTCCCACTTGATTTTTTCCCTTTGTCAATTCAAAAATATCATTTACTAAAAAATTCATATATTTCGTAGAACTTTCTATTTTTGTTAAATAAATTTTAACCTTATCTATATCGTTAATATTTTCCTTCAATAGATAGGTATATCCCTCTATATTTGTGATAGGAGATCTTAAATCATGTGTTAATCTCGAAAATAAATCTATATTTTTTATATAATTCTTTTTTCTTTTTGTCTTATTAAAAACAAGATAAACGATTAAGCTTAATGACAAAAGAATAAACACTACTAAAAAAATAATTAACAGACTAAAGCTATACTTTTGAACTTCCACCATACATACCACAAGAATCCCCCATTTCCATTGTCATCGATAACATTATACCCTTTTCTTCAAAAAAAGACAAATAAAAAATAGTAGATTAAAAAGAAAAAGACTAAAAAGCCTTACTCTAAAAACTCTCTCATCTTTCTTAACGCATTGTCATATAT
>CAJUJA010000103.1 GCA_910586635.1 uncultured Bacilli bacterium
GTTATATACTTTTCTATCTTGAATATAAAGATAATTTGTATACAAATATTTCTCATTCGATATTTCGTCAGCTGACCTTTGCTTAATCGAAATATAATAAACCGTCTCTTGAAATATTTGACCGAACAGGACTTTTATTTCCTTACGTCCTTTGTCTTTTTCTGCTTTAGAATGTGACAAAATATTACCTTTAGTTAAAGATAATTCATCCTCAAATACAATTGAATATTTACGTAAATAAAACTCTTTATTCACTTTAATATCTTTCACTTCCATTGTATTGTCAGTCAAATATTTACTAGTCAATCTTGTCACATAGGAATAACGCCAAGTTTTAGAATAGACATATATACCACGATAATTTAATATATAATAACATTCTATATATTCTTCTATACGTTCATATAAAGTCTTACAATTTATAAAATCATTATACATTCGATTCTCTATATCTAACTCTTTAACAATCATTTTCGTAATTTCTTCCTGTTTAGAATAAAATACCTCATCATTAAGAGCCAAACTATCTATAATTCGATTGATGATATAAAAATCTACTTTTGGAAACAAAGATATAATTTCTTCCATTCGACCATTGCATTTCTGCATAAGCTGAATCTCTTTCGTATTGATAATCGCATTTCCTGTAGAACTTTTACCTTTTCGAATCTTTGAAAAAATAGAAAGTAAAAAGCCTATGATTTTATCAATAATAAAATATGTATTCATTTTATTTCTGCTTGATTTCCTCATTTTAGCTTTAATATAAGCATATAACGAAAGTAATACTGCAGATACAAAAATCAATACCAAATTGATTATATTTATAAAATACTCTTTCATTCTTCACAACCTTTCTTTTTTTGTATTACATCTTACTGCAGTAAAATGTATTACATTAGATCTAACGTATTACATCAACAACCTTTAATATTTTCATGAATCAATTTCTTTTTTTCCTCATAAGGCATTTTATTAACTGCTAGAACCAAAGCACTAATAACTGCAGAACGACTAGGCTCACGCCCCCAAACTTGTCCGTTTTCTCTTTTAGTTTCTTTTTCTATATTTACTAAAACATCTAACAATTCAAGAGCATAACTGCTAACCCTCAAAGAAATTATTTTATCTTTAAAATGAACCATAAAACAAAATACTCCTTTTTATTTTTTTTAAAAAAAACCTATTTCAAAGGCTTTTCATATACACATAATTCTTCTAGTATCAAATCTTTAGGTAAGACATCTTTACAAAAATAAGCACTTGCAAAAGGCGTCCCCTTATCAAAAGAAATAAAACTTTTCGTATGATAATTGATTCTCTTATCAAAACATAATAATTGAATCCCATTTTCAAAGTATTTAAACCTTTTCTGCCCCTGTAAGCTATTCATAGGCAATAATAAGACAAAAGGCTTGCCTAATGCATATAAACGCTCTAGCACCTTATCTTTTAAACTGAAAGCGGGATTCGATACGAATATATCCCATTCTTTAGGCTGATATTCGAAAAAGTCTTTTCCGTCCTTTAAAGAACTTCTTACGACTTTATATCCCCCCCCCCACTTAGTTTTTGATAAAATGCAGACCATTCCTCATCAAAGCCAAGCCATACTATCTTATCTTTAGGCAAATACTTCATAATAGGATCTACCGCATAAAACGGCGTATAACACTCATCACCTGTAGACGTTCTATCACAGGTTAAATATCCTTTATTAAGCATTTTAAACTCCTTTTTTAACTATTTTATTTATGCTCCTAGAATACATATCTTAAGAGCAATAAAAAAGGACTTTATAAAATATAAAATACTTTTAAAAGTCCACACAATGAAATGATAAATTTTTATAAAAAACTTTGGTATATACTTTTTGAAAAAATCAAATATTGCACTTACTAGATTTCTTATAATCTCTTTCAAAAACAAATATAAAATTATTGCTAAAACAACAATACCTATAATTACCCAAGCATACTTTTTAATTTCTTCAATGTCCCATATCATTTTTATTTTCCCTCTTTTCTTCTAATAGATTTGAATATGCATTTTATTATCACACTAAGAATTATTATAACAATTACACCAATAACTACTATTTTCACTATTCTTTCAAATACCGAACTATGAAAAAAATTTCCTAATATTTTAAAGAAATTTTCAAAAGGTGTTTTAGTTGTATTATCTGTAAATTGATTTCCACCCAAAGAATCATTATACGTATCAACGGCTATAGCATGTTTAACTTCCCCATTATCCATGTAATGAAATTCTAAAAGCGTCAAATCTTCTACTTCTAACATCCGATTTTTTGTAATATCAACATTTGCTTTTATTATTGCATTAGTAATTTTATCTGCAGTAAAGGACGGTGTTGCAAAAGGATTTTTCGTTATGGAATACACTATATCTCCACCACCCTTAGCATTTACACCAACCATTACACCACCTACAGATTTATATTCTTTCCATAATACCTTAAAATGACCTGTGCCAAATGTAAAACAATCCACTTTTCGATTATCAAAAGAAAGAACATAATCATAATTCAAAATACTTGAATCCGACAAAGAAACGTTATTATCTTTCAATATACTAGTTTTTTCTATTGTTTTATATGTCCAATTTCCTGTCTTATTACTCCACCAAAAACCATTAGAATATGATAAATTGATTTCTTCATTTTTAATACTTATTTGTTCGTCTTTATAAATCGTACCCTTTTCAAAAAATCTCGTTTTATCAATGTGAGAATAAACATTCTTATTTGTTAGAACCTTTGAAAAATCTTGTATAGCTTTTTTTAAATCCCACTCATTAGAACTAGAATTTAATTCTATATCTGTATAAGCCGAATAATCAAAACCATTGAATTTTAATTTCACCTCAAAAAGGTCGTCCATTTTCTTATCTGTAGAAAACGCAACATAATTCCTTTGCCAAATATAATCTATCGTCCCCTCAGCTTGAGGGTATAATTCATATGCTACCTTTTTATTAGTCACTCTTATAATTTCTTCTGTATCAACTTTTGATTGCTTTGTATTTGGATTATATTGGTATACAAAGCCAACTCCAAAAACAAAAGAAATTTGATCTCTTTTAGATTGATTATATATTTCACGTACATATATGGAATGATATGTATCATTTAAAAACGATAATTCTTTTACTAAATACTTTTGAAGATGTTTAGTTGAATCATAACTTACTAACATTATATCAAACTCTTGCCACTCTAAATCTTTTGAATTTATTGTAGGTCGTTTAGCCGAATCCCCATAATAGCTTGATAAACTGACTTTATCATAATCACTATATCCATTCTTATCATAAATGTAAATATAGATATTTCTATCACCCTCACTCATCATTAAGGCTTTATTCTCTTTTACTCCTAACTGATATGAAAAAACATCTATTCCATACGAATTTAATTCTTCTGTAACTGAACCAAAACCACTTATTGAAAAATCACCATTTTTCATTGATATATAAACATCATCATTCGCAGATACCTTTATACAAAAAATTGATAAAGATAAAAGTAACAAAATAACTTTCAATATCCTTTTCATAAGACACCTCTTTTCTATGGACTTACAATTCTAAACGAATATGTATATAAACTTTCATTTATAGTCATATTCAAAATAACGTAATCAACATTATCCTTAAACGTTGAAAACTCTATATCACTTTT
>CAJUJA010000104.1 GCA_910586635.1 uncultured Bacilli bacterium
CGATCTTTATTTGGTCATCACTCAAAGTATAATTTCTTTCCTTACATCTATCAAAGCGTCTTCTAATATGCTCTTGTTCATCTGAGATATATAAATTAATAAATAAAACATTATCCTTAAATCCTTCAACTGGAACAGAATCTTTAAAATATACACTAGGTATTATATTAATTCCTTCAATAATAGTAGGGATACATCTTTTTTTTGCCTAACAACTATCTCTTTTACATATCTTGATAAAACCAAAGCTTGCTGTTTAAATGTATCATAATTGTTATCTGTTGTTGAACTAAGTAAACAATTAAAATCATCATTCAAACGGAAATTTTCATTTTCTTTAATAATCGATCGTATTACTGTTTTTATCATATCAAGTTCAGTAATTCTTTTAAAAAATGGGTAGTCTTCTAATAACTTGTATGATATAGTTGTTTTTCCAACGCATGGTACCCCAGATATAAATAAAATAAAAGGTATAGATTTAATTTTTTCCATAATTTCATTTTCCTCCCAATAATCTCATATTATTTTGAGATAATTATACAATAAAATGGTATAATTCACAATATAAAATCGAATTTTGGAGGAAAATAAATGAATTTAATAAAGTATAGGGAGATATTTATAACTAAAATGATGGTATCTAAAAACTTGGATACGAAAAGTATCAAGGCCTATACATCAGATTTAAATCACTTGATTGACTTTACAAATGGAAAAGTATCTCAGGAGTTTATCATGAATTATATTCAATACTTAACTCAAAATTATAAGGACACTACTGTTACAAGAAAGCTAATTACAATAAAGATGTTCTTTAGATTTATTGAGGAAGAAACAAAATGGATAAACCCATTAGACAAATATAAAATAAAAATCAAAAAAGAAAAAAGATTACCTAAAACGATACCTGTAAAAGATGTAAGTAAATTGTTAGATTATATGTATGAAAATCTCAATCAAGCTACTACTTCTTTTGCAAACTTCCAAGCAGTGAGAGATTTATGCATTATAGATCTTCTTCTTTCTACTGGAATGAGAATAGCTGAAGTATCCAATTTAAAGCTAGAAGATATAATTTCATCAGAACGTGTATTACTTGTTCATGGGAAAGGAAAGAAACAAAGGTTATTATATATATCCAGTTTAGAGACCTGGAATAATTTAAAAGTTTGGCTAACAATAAGAAAAAAACTTAAAGTAAATCATGATTACTTATTTGTTAATAAGTATCATAACACTTTAAGCATTTATGGAATCGAAAATATATTTACTAAATACAGGGATAAAAGTGGAATATCTCCTTCTGCTACTCCGCATTATTTAAGGCATACGTTTGCTACTAACTTACTTGCTAATGGAGCAGATTTAAGAAGCGTTCAAGAACTACTAGGACATTCTTCTATTTCTACAACAGAGATTTATACTGAAGTAAACACTGTACGAAAGAAAGTGGTTCTAAAAAAATATAATTTGAGAAATAGGCTTACTAGAAATTCCTAATCAAACAAAGTGTTAAAATTTATTTTTGACTATTCAGATTTAATATCATCAAATATGGTTGGTCTTCTGAAATAGAAGTTTCCCTGTAATTCATCAATTAAATTATCCATAACATCAGTTGCCTCAAATATTAAAAATTGTATGTCATTTAATATGTCTTCTATTTCTTTAAAATCCTTATGGAAGTCTCTTAAAAAGAATTCATGATTGATGTAATTTCTTTTATTAATAACACCTTCTAAATCTTTATATTGTTTTTCACTTAGATGATTTTCTTTCTTTAATGCATTATTCAATTTGTTCAGGGAAGCTATACTAATTTTCTTAATTGGAATTTGAAGTATAGTAGCAAGTTTTTTATACTCTCGTTCCCATTCTTGAGAATACATTATAATCTTTCCAACTGCTTTATAAACATCATTTGGAAATCTATTATTTTAATATTTTTTCCAAGCATTTTATTCATAAACCTTTCTATTATTAGTTCAACTTAGTTTCTTTCTATTAACTTAATATTCATTTTCTTACAATATTCCATCATCTTAATCTTATTTTCTTGAGAAACATTTTTGCCTAAGTAGATTGCTTTAATTTTTGGAGCGATTGGTTTTTCTCCTGCATCTCCAATCAATCTCCATTCTCTTTGATATTTCCATTGTGTATTTTTGGTTAGAAACAATCTTAAGTATTGTGTTATATCCGCTTTTATCTGCCCGTTACTAAAACTACATATCAATTGACCTATAAAATTTGATACCAATTGAATTATAATATTTGTCTCTCGTGTATCTTCATATACCACTGGGAAAATGCTTTGATTGAAAGGATAATCAGATACATCATACGCAATACAGCAACCTGTTTCATCTCCAGCATAATAATTATTCCACATTTCATCAATGTCTTTAGATTCACTTAAAGAACATATTCCTACCCTTTCTTTAGAATATACTCCATAAGAAAGAAGTTTTTCAAGCTGAGGCTTAATCGAAGGCTCGTTTAATTTATCAGGTATCTCAATAACATAACTGACAAAAGGTGCTATATCTAAACTTGGAACTAGTTCTTGAAGTTCAGGGGCTATTTCCATCATATAATTTGGTCGAATTGTTCCATCAGATCTAGTTATTCTTTTGATCACTGCTTCTATTTTTTTATAATTTTCAGGGGAAGTATAAGGCTTTATCATCATTTGAATAATTTGATCAACACACTCTCTTTTCAAGTTATTAGTTTCCAAATCCATTAGTCTATAAAAATCTAATGATGTGTTACATTCAGATTTATCATCTAAATTCTTAGCAGGACAAAGATATAGGTAATTCTTTTCTAACATATCAAATGTATATTCATTAAAAGGTTTATACTTATATAAAATAGCAGGTCCCGAATATTTAATTTCTTCTTTTGTATTGATAACTGAATTCAAATAATTAATTTTGTCAATTTCCATATATTAGCTCCTTATAAATCATTTAATCTATTTAGCAGTTAATAAAATTTTACCACAAATGATTTAAAATTTACAAACATTTACATAATTTTATTTTTGGTGTATAATAAAAATTGTCAATAAAGGGGGTGGTATTTTGAAAGCTTTAATTAAAGCTCTTATGATACTTCTTAGGCTCCAGCTCGGTTTTACCACTGGACTCCCCTTTATTTCCAAAAAAAGCACTAGAGGTGTTCTTGTTCCTCTAGTTTTTTTAGTGATATAAAATAAGTTTATGCGGGATCGTGCGGGGAAAAATGTGCGGGATTTTTTACGGAAAACTTATACAAGATAATAAAAATATAAAAGAAAGTTATAGAAGTTATTTAAGCTATTTTTAAAAGATATTGTGAGTTATAAAAGATATTGTGAGTTATAAAAGATATTTAACGAATTAACAAGATATTTGAAGTGATTCTCTTTCCTTAGATCGGAAGAGCACACGTCTGAACTCCAGTC
>CAJUJA010000105.1:0-2698 GCA_910586635.1 uncultured Bacilli bacterium
TCTCTTAAACTATTAAAAAACAATATATTTCATCTAAGATTTAATAATTATTCTATGAATGAAGCAGTAGAAAGTATTGAGGAAGGTATAAAGTCTCAAAGTAAATCATTAGTAGTGCCAGTCAATTTAGATATGATGAGAGTATCTTATAAGGATATTGAATTTCAAAATATAATTAACAACAGTGATATCTCCTTAATAGACGGTAAACCGTTAATATGGTTTTCAAATCTTTATAGAAAAAAATTTAAACATAAGGTTTCAGGCTCTGATTTGGTTTATCCTCTATTAGAAATGATGAATAAGAATGGGTATAGTTTATTTATTGTCGGAGGTAAGGAGGACGTAGCTGAAAAGGCTATGGAGAATATAAAGGATAAATATGAGGATATTAAAATTGCAGGCTTTTATTCTCCACCTTATGGTTTTGAAAAGGATGAAAAGGAAACTGATAAAACTATAGAGAAAATAAATGAAGTTAATCCACAGGTTGTATTACTATGCTTAAGTGCTCCAAAACAAGAAAAGTTTTACTCTAGAAATAAAGATAAGTTGATTTCGGCAACTTATGTATGTGCTGGAGCGACGGTTGATTTTCTAGCAGGGCAAATTAAAAGAGCACCTAAATGGATGAGTTCAATTGGACTTGAATGGTTTTTTAGGTTATTAAAGGAGCCAAAAAGATTAATAAAAAGATATTGGTTAGATTTTTGGTTTATACCCAAAATAATGTTTTTAAGAATATTTAAAAAGAAATTGAAGTGATAGAAATTGAAAAAAATACTTTATTTCACCAAAAGTATGGAATTGGGTGGAACAGAAAATGTCATTTTACAATTATGCAAAAATTTTATTGCAAATTATGACATTACTGTTATATCATCTGGAGGGATTAACCTTAAAAAACTAGATGAGATGAAAATAAAACATTATGAGATAAGTAATATAGATTCTAAGAACCCTTTCTTAATAATTAAAAATCTAAAAAAGATAAAAAAAATACTTAAAAAAGAAAAATTTGATATCATTCATACTCATCATCGTATGGCTGCATTTTATGTAGCGCTAGCAAAGCCTAAAAATTGTAAATTGATTCATACAATGCATAATACCTTTTCAGACAAAATAAAGCTTACTAAATTTTCGCTGAAAAATTTTAAGATTGTTGCTTGTGGGAAAACAGTTGAAAAGCAAACAGAAATAAACTACGGATTCAAATTTCCTCAATTACTAACAATTTCTAATGGAATTGATAATTCATATATAAAAGAAGAAATTCAAGAAATTCAAGATTACAAGAATGATGGATTTTATATCTTTGGCTTTGTGGGACGATTCGCTGAACAAAAAGGATTAGATATATTAATTAAATCATTTTCAAATAATAATTCAAAAAGAAAGCTTTTTGTTTATGGGGATGGTCCTATGAAAAATGAAATTATAGAGCTTATTCAAGATTTATCTGCAGATAATATAATTGTTAAGGACTTTACAAATAATCCTTTAAATGTAATTTCTCAGCTAGATTGCTTAGTTTTGCCTTCTAGATGGGAAGGATTACCTTTAAATATTTTAGAAGCCTTTGGAGTAGAGACTCTAGTTCTGTGCTCAGATATTGAAAGTAATCAAGAAATTGTTACAGAATCAACAGGTTTTTTATTTGAAAGTGATTCAATAGTTGATTTGTCTAGAAAGTTAGATCAAGTAATGAATTCGGATAATCGACTAAAGGTTATCAAAGCTAAGGAAGTTTTTGATTCAAATTATAGAATAGAAACTTTTTTTAAAAAATATAATGAAATTTACCAATAGACTTTAAAAGGAGGTGATTGAATTGATACCAAAGATTATACATTATTGCTGGTTTGGAAAAAATCCAATGCCAAAGTATGTACATAAATGTATACAATCTTGGAAAAAGTTTTGTCCAGATTTCCAAATTATTCGTTGGGATGAAACCAATTACGACATTGAAAAGAATGAGTTTGTTAGACAAGCTTATTCTGCAAAGAAATGGGCATTTGTTTCTGATTATGCTAGAATAGACATACTATATAATCATGGAGGAATATATTTAGATACAGATGTAGAACTGTTGAAATCTTTAAATTTCCTTTTAACAGAAGAGGCTTATTTTGGTATACAGCAAGATGGCTGTTTTGTTAATACTGGTTTAGGCTTTGGTTCAGTTCAATTTCATCCGATTTTGAAAAAAATGCTTGATGAATATAATTCATTAGAATTTAATTTATCTCAATTTCAAAATTTAGCATGTCCTTATATAAATACAAAAATATTATCAGAAGTTGGCTTTCAATCCAAAAATGAATTACAAAATTTACAAACTGTAACGATCTATCCAGCAAAATATTTTGATCCGATTTCTACAAATGCTTTAAATTTACTATGTGAGGAATCTGTTTCTATTCATCATTATGGTGGTGCTTGGCTTTCAAAAGGAAATGGATTAAAACGAAGGCTGTATATGTTTATTGGAGAAAAGAGAATCATTAAATTAAAGAGGATTTTAAAATGGAAAAAATAAAGAATATAATGATATATTTTATTCTGATTCCTTTTTTGTTTCCTAAAGGGTTTGCAGAGTATTATTCAAGCTACCGTAACTTTTATTTGATATGGCTTGCTGGATCTTTGATATTGATGCAGATCGGAAGAGCACACGTCTGAACTCCAGTCA
>CAJUJA010000105.1:2708-3404 GCA_910586635.1 uncultured Bacilli bacterium
GGGAGCTAGGAGAAGGAATTCAAAAATTACTTGTTACCCCTATTTTTATAATATTTTTTCTTATTTATATAAAAAAATATCCTAAAGTTATTTTGAAATCTATAACGAATATATTGATACTTTTATTTGTATTAAATATTTGTTTTTATCCGATATTTAAATATGGTTTAAACTCTTATCATATTTATTTTTTAGGGCATGTGCAAATGTATTCGCAAATTTCTATATTAGGAATTTTTGTTTCCTATTTGGGTCAATTCTATTTTAGAAAAGGTAAAAAATTTAAGACTCTAAGAATACTTTCCTTATGTACATTACTTTTATCTCAAACTGCAGCTTCCTATATTTGCCTAGGGCTTTACTTCATATTTTATTTTTTAAATCATTTTAAGGCGGATTATATATTGCGATTAAAACCAAAGAGTTATTTTTTCATATTTATATTTTTAAATATTTTTCTAGTATGGTATTCTATTGGATTAGAAAGCATTTCTTTTCAGAATAGTTTACTCAGCCTATCTGGTAGAACCTTTATTTGGAAAGATGCATATGGTCTAATATTGGATAAGCCATTTATGGGCTATGGAGCTTATGGAGTACTTTTAAAACCATTTTGGTCCTCTTGGAGTATTGATGCTGGCGGATTTAATTATGCTCATAATGAATTAATTCAACGTTTACTTGATGGAGGCATTT
>CAJUJA010000106.1 GCA_910586635.1 uncultured Bacilli bacterium
TCTTCCGATCTATATAAAAACAATCTGTTTTAAACGATATTTTTTACTCTGAATTAAAAATACTATCCCCAAAATGGCAACTGCTAGATAATCTATATAGTTTAAATACATATTCATTCTTCTTACCTGAGTAAAGGAATCAGATACCATAATTAAAAAATAAGATATATAAAATAGCCATGCCATAAGCTTTTTTCTTTGAATGACCATATTCACCACTCCTCACTATTATTTTAAATATATACCTTCTAATCTTTCCGATACATCTTGAATACTATAGGAACAGTTTTTTAGTTCCTGATACCATTTCTCACGATTTTCATTTCTTTTATGATTTAAGATTTTATCAATCCACTTTTTAGAATTATTTAAGTCCACAAATTGAATTAGAGGACTAATTTGCACCTCTTTTGGAACTTGATCGGAAACAATCGTAGGAAGCCCAGATACTTGTGCTTCTATATTTACAATTCCCATTCCCTCATATAAGGAAGGTAATAAGAAACAATCCATTGCATTATAATAGTCAAAAACATTAACCACATTACCTAAAAAGATTACATCCTTACTTAGATTTAATTGGTTTACATATTCTATTACTTTAGGTTTCAATTCACCTTCTCCAATAATCATTAATTGTAAATTTTTATTTATCTTTTTACATTCATTAAAAACTTCTATTAAAAATATAGGATTTTTTTGATAAGACAATCTACCTACAAACCCTATCACATATTTATTTTCACAGTGGTAGTTTTTTCTTATTTTATTTCTCATTTTCTCATTATATCTGAATTTTTTTAAATCAATACCATTCGGAATCACTTCATATTTTTGTTTCTTAATAATTGACTTAGAATACATCCATTTAGCAGCCTCTTTGGAACAAGCTAAATAATCAGTTGCAAAAAATCCAAAAAGAAATTTTAACATAGAATGAATCATAGTTTTTAATTTTCTATTTGATTCACATCCAGTATTATGAGAATGAATTATAATTTGTTTCACCCCTACCAATTTAGCTGATATACATTCTATTACTCTTGATATATAGTTCCCATTCACATGAACAACATCAAAGTTTTCTTTCATAATAATCTTTTCTTTTTTTATCCTTTTAAATATATTTTTATGAATACCAATCTCATGTATTTTGATATCTAAATTCTTAATGTAAATGTCATTTTCAATTTTAAATGTTAGTATTTCACAATCAATTTTTTGATCGAAATTCATAATAAAGTCAGATATAATTTTACTAATACCATTATTGGTGATAATTGGTTCAAATATTAAAACTCTTTTCATAGTTACCCCTACTTTACTCTTTTAAGATTTATTTAAAATTTAATTCTATAATGTGTTTTTTGATCCTTCCTTTTGGGAATTACCATATAGTCTCCATACATGTGTTTTAAGTATTGATCAAACATTTCAGGACCTCTGACTTTTATACCTTCAAAATAATAAAATGCTCCCTTTCCAAAATATTTTTTTGGAACAATTTCTTTAGTCCTGTAAGCTCCCATAATAGTTCCTATATGATTACTTTTTTCTACCTTTTGACTTTTTAATTTTTTTTCAATGATTTCTTTTTCTTTTGTTGCGGAGAGTATTTTTTCAAATGGAATTTTCATGACTAAAAATATTATTATTTTTTCTAAAAGTGAACGTTTTCTTTCTTTATCAATATTTTTCTTATAACAAATCGATAGAAGAAATCTATGAAACATTATACTACTGTAGTATAATGTTCTTTTGATACTATTATTTGGAGTTCCATCTATTGGAAAAATATCAATTCCAACATATGATTTTTCTTTTGGATTTCTCGTTTCAATCACTTCTTTAGTAGTATCAATAATTCGTGTTATACAATAATGGAATTCTTTATTTGTTCTGTAGTTTTCAATCCTTAATCTTTTATCTAATAAGGGACCAGCAATTTCTAAAAATTTTTCATAGTCTTCTCTTTTTATAGCAATATCAATATCATCGTCCCATGGAATAAACCCTTTGTGTCTAATTGCTCCTAATAGTGTTCCACCAATAACATAATATGTCAAATGATTATCATCACAAATTTTAATTACTTCTTTCAGTATTTCTAAATCAGTTAATTGCAACTTTCTTATATCTTTCATGATAAGTCCTCTTGAAAAATATCTTCATATTTTTTTACTATTTTATCCCATGTATAACACTCTTTTATTCTTTGTTTTGATTTTGTATCAAAGTCTTTGATTTGCTTATTAGATAAATGATCACTATAATCTAATAAATTCGATAAGTCATTATTCCCTTTAGACCAATATAATGCACTATCTTGTGCTACTTCTCTATTGAATCCTACATCTAATAATAAATTTAATTTTGTGGAAGACAGTGCTTCTAACAAAGATGGATTGGTTCCTCCTACTTCATGACCATGAATATATCCATAAGCATTTTGTCTAATTTCTGTTAGCAAATCTTGATCATATACAGTCCCAACAAACTTAATTCTTCGATCATGATTAAATTGTGTTTTTATTTTTAAGTCTTCATAAAACTTATTTTCTTCTATATTGGTAATAATTACAAAGTCTTTTTTTGTATTTGATTTTAAGTATTCTTTAATCATCGTCTCATAATTATTTTCTGGAACAAATCTACCTACTACCAAATAATATTGATTAGGTTTTACTTTTTTCTTATTACACCAATCTAAATATTGATTTCCTACTTTCATTTTTTCCATTATATGGGCTCCATATGCTATAAAAGTAGTATTAGGATGATATTGCTGATAATCTCTCTTTATATATTGTTCTATATTCACAGAGTCGCAAATTAGTAAGTCGGCATGCTTTACCATTAGTTTTTCTGATATTTTCCAATATTGCTTAATGATTTTATTCCATTTTGCCCTTTTCCATTCATGACCATCTGGATTAACATAAAGTTTTATTCCTACTTTTTTCATTTTTTTCTTATAATAGCCTATAAATGGACCGATTCTGCACGCTAAAACATAGATGATAGAATTTTTAAGTTTATTTTTCTTAATATATTTAATCGATCTCTTTAATGCTATCAAATCATATAGTACAGCCTTAATAGCCCCTATTTTAGGAATTTTCACATTAAAACATCTTGATTGATTATATTCAAATTCATTGTTATTATTAGAAAGGCATGATACATGATATTTTATATTTGGATTTACTTTATTTTTTGTTAATTGTTCGACAAAGGTTTCAAAACCTCCATATTTTGCAGGTATTCCTTTTGATCCCATAATAAATATATTTTTCATTTTTTCACCCCTTATATTCCCTCTTTTTTATTT
>CAJUJA010000107.1 GCA_910586635.1 uncultured Bacilli bacterium
CGACTTATTGTGGTGTCACATCATTGACAACTACACAATTTCTACTTATTTAATTCCCTTTTTTTTACATTTCTTATTTTGCAAGTGAAAGGTTATTTTTATCTCCCACCTTCTACTTGATAAGCATCACAGGTTAAAAAGAAAACATCCGCATCTATTTCTTTAATTCCTTGAGTGACTCTAAAATACTCTCTAGATGGAATCACAGTTAAAAGAACTTTTCTTTTTCTTTCCATAAACCCACCCTTTACATCAAATATGGTAACGCTATGCTTTAGGTGTTTGATAATATAAGCTTTTACCTCTTCGGATTCTGATGTAATAATATAAAATGCTTTATTATTAGATACCCCTAACATAACTCTGTCTAATACAAAACTATTAATGAACAAAATAATCATTGCGTACATGACCATCGTCCATCCAAAAAACATACCACCAATTAAAACAATTGCTCCATTAATGAAAAGCGAACTTTTGCTAACAGGTATCTTGAACTTTTTATAAAGAATCTGGCTAATAATAGGCAATCCGCCATTACTAAATCCCGTTTTATACATAAGTCCATTGGCAAATCCTCCAATCACTCCTATAAAAATTGCAATTAGCACCATATCTGTTGTATCTATATGGATATATCCTGTTAAAAAGGAAGTTACCTTTACCAATAACGGATACAAAATAGTTGCAACAATACTTCCAGAGGTTCTTTCTACTCCTAAGAACAATAAACTAAATAACATTAATATAATGGAAACGCCTAATATAACTAATGAATTATCTAGATTATATAAATGATTCATAAGTAGTGCGATACCATTTACACCTCCTGTTACTATTTTAGTAGGAACAATTAAAAAATTAAACAAAAAGGCTGATATAAGTAAGGCAATTACCAACATGATATACCTAGATATCATTTTTTTCTTTTTAATAATCTCTATTATGTCATTTTCTATTAAGGGCATCTACTCACCTCCAAATACCTCATAAGCATCCGTTACAACAAAGAAAGCATCCGGATCTATTTCATGAATTCCTTCTTTTAAACGATAATATTCCTTTGTTGGTAATACACACAAAAGTACAGTTTGTCTTTCCTTTTTATAGCCACCTTTTGCATTAAATACTGTTACACCATGATTTAAATATTTAATAATATATTCTTTAATTTTTTTCTCCTCATCTGTCACAATATAAAAAGCCTTACTGTCCGATATTCCTAATATTACACGATCTGACATATAACTAATTAAATATAAAATTATAATAGAATACATCAACTTTGTTGGTCCAAATACAATTCCTGACAAAATAACAATCGTTCCATCACAAAATATCATACTTTTACCCATACTAATTTTTAAATATTTTGACATAATCTGGTTTAGAATATCCGTTCCTCCCGTAGTGAAACCTGCTTTAAAAATCATTCCTGCACCAAATCCATAAACGACACCTCCAAAGATTGCGGATAATAACAGCTGAGAGGTATCAATCGTGATATAGTTTCCAACATGAGATGTTAGCTCCACAAACAAAGGAAACAAAAGACTTCCTAATATAGAATCTCTTGTTTTTTCACGCCCTAAAAAGAAGTAACTCATTACTAATAAAATCAAAGATGCAATTAGTATTACCAGTGATTTATTGATATGAAATAAATGGTCTAAAATAATCGAAAATCCACTCACTCCGCCTGGTACTAAATCATTGGATGATAAAAATAGATTAAAAGATACCGCAACTAAAAAACATCCAACACAAAACTGAGTATATCTTTTTATTCTAGATTTATTTTCTACTCTTTCCTTTATTTTCTGTAGCTTCTGGTTTATAAAAAATTCCATATTAAATTCCCCTTCTTAAACTGCTTTCTATAAATAAATCAATATCTCCGTCTAGCACCTTAGAAACATTACTGGTTTCTACATTGGTTCTATGATCCTTTACTAATGAATAAGGATGCATTACATAACTTCTTATTTGCGAACCAAAATCAATATTTCTCTGGGAACCCTTAATTTGATTTAATTCTTGCTCTTGCTTTTCTTCTTCTAACAGCAACAATTTTGTCTTTAACACTTGAAGTGCATGTTCCTTATTTTGAATTTGACTTCTTTCATTTTGACATGTAACTACTATCTTAGATGGTAAGTGGGTTACTCTTACAGCTGAGTCTGTAGTATTAACCCCTTGTCCTCCAGCTCCAGTTGATCGATATACATCAATCTTTAAATCCTTTTCGTCAAGGACAATATCAATCTCTTTTTTTATATCAGGAGTCACCTCTATAGAAGCAAATGAAGTATGTCTTCTATTGTTGGAATCAAATGGCGATAACCTCACTAATCTATGGATCCCTTTTTCCCTTTTTAAATATCCATATGCATTGATTCCTTTTATTAAAAAGGATACACTTTTGAGTCCCGCTTCTTCCCCTGCTTGATAATCTAATACTTCTATTTTATAGTTTTTCCCTTCACACCATCTTGTATACATTCTATATAACATAAGTGCCCAATCACATGATTCAGTCCCTCCAGCTCCTGGATGAATTTCTAAAATGCAATTTTGACTATCATATTTTCCATCTAATAATAGAAGAAGTCTTAAATCTTCTAATTTTTCTCTAGCAAGCTTCATATCTTTAGAGATGTTAGAAAAGATTTCTTCATCATATTCTTCCTCTAGTAATTCTAACAGTTCTAAATTACTGCCTAGTGATTCTTCCAGTTTTTGTAAAGGTTCTACTGTCTTTTTCAATTCATTAATTCTTGTAACTACACTCTCAGCGTTTTCCTTGTTATTCCAAAAATTTAATTGATTTGTCTCTTCTTCTAAGGAACTTATTTTTTTTAATTTTGCTTCACAGTCAAAGTGACCTCCATAAATCTTCTACTTCAGATTGAAATTTTATTAAATCTCTTTTTAATTCTAATATGTTCATATTGGCTCCTTCTATCTTCTTATTTATTAATATTATACACAATTCCTTTTTTCTAATAAATAAAATTTATAAAAAATTATGTATACTTTGCACTTTTCTACATATTATATTAGTGGGGAAGGTTCACGAAATTATGTGAAGATCCCCTGTATATAGATTGGCATTTAGTTAACACTACTAAATGCCTTTTTCTTGTTTATTAAATAGCTTATAGAATAATTCTTTTGTTTATTTTACAAAGGAAAGGAAAAAGAGCACCGAAAAAATAGGTTGCTTTTTTGTTATAAAAAGGAGTTGTAATGGAAAAA
>CAJUJA010000108.1 GCA_910586635.1 uncultured Bacilli bacterium
TTATAAAAACGGCTCATGAAAAGGGAATTGAAGTTCATGCGTGGATCAATCCTTACCGAATTAGAAATACTACGGATTCCTCGACTATTAGTAAAAAGAATAAAGCTTATTATTGGTTAAATACGAATCATGTTAAAATTTGTGAAAAAGGAATTTATTATAATCCTGCTAGTATAGAGGTACAAAAACTTATCCTTAATGGAATAGAAGAGTTAGTTAGTAATTATGCTATTGACGGTATTCATTTTGATGACTATTTTTATCCTGATTGTAATATTGATTTGGATAATTATCAGGAATATTTAAAAGATCGTGATCATATTTCACTGGAGGATTATCATCTTTTAATGGTAAATAATTTAATAAAAGAGGTTCACAAGATTACAAAGAAAAATCATATTTCGTTTGGTATTTCACCTGAAGGAAATATAGATAATAACTACTCTTCAAACTTTGCTGATGTATATACATGGGGTGGTAGTGATTTATATGTGGATTATTTAATGCCACAAATTTATTATGGATTTTATAATGAATCGCAGCCTTTTTATGAAGTAATTAGGAAATGGAATGATTTAGTAAAAAATAGTAATGTAGTATTAATGCCAGCCTTAGCTTTTTATAAAACAGGAATAGAAGATCCCTATGCAAAAAGTGGATCTAATGAATGGATAGAAAATAATAATATGATTATGAGGCAGATACTAGTAAGTAGAAATCATGAAAATTATGATGGATTTGCTATTTTTAGGTATGATTCTATTTTTAATCCTACTAATCAAACAGAAAATACGATGAATGAGATTAAAAACTTAAAAAAAATCATGAAACATTAAAAAATATGTTATAATGAAGATAGGTGATAATATGAATCATAAAGGATTTACTTTAGTGGAACTTTTAGCTACTATGGCTGTTTTGGCCGTGTTGATGTTACTTGCAATTCCTAATGTTATTGGTGTTGTACAAAATAACAAGAATAAAACTTATATAGAGGATGCTAAGAAATTAGTGACCTTGGCAGAGTATAAAATAAATTCTGATCCTAATCTAAAGCCATCGCAGGGGAGTTCTGCTTGTTTTTATATGGAATATTTAGATCTATCTAAAGAGCTTGATGAACCACCAAATGGGGGACAGTATGATCGAGATAAATCTTATGTTTATGTTTTGAATTCTAATGGAGAGATTCAATATCAGGTTCAATTAATAGAAAATAAAAATGGTAGTTTGATGGGATTAAGTAAAACTTCAACATTAACCCTATTTGGAGATAATGCTACATCTAATATTAAATCTGGTGTTACAGTCCAGACATGTAGCTGCTCTGGTAACTGTCATTATAGGAATAGGTATCAAAATCCTACTAATGAACCTCCCAAAAATCACCCATATTCCTCTTATTCTTACTATTCCTCTTATTCCCATTATTAGCATTTTAAATGTTTTTTGATTTTATATGCATTGTAGAAAGTAACAATTAAAATATTGATACTGGTAGAAATAATTAGGGACCAAATTCCTATTCTTAAAAATGACAGTAAGAACAATAGAACAGTTCTAGCAATGGTTCCATAGAGAGTTGCCTTCATATTATCAGAACTTTTTCCCATAGCATCTAGGCTAAATGATAAGGGTGATTGTATATACTGAAGTAGGCAAAAGGGGGCTAAAACTTTAATATAGTTTACTCCTTGTGTAGTATGATAAATCAGTTTTAAAAATATCTCTGGAAAGATGATAAGCAATGTAGTAGCAGGTATACCAATTAACAAGGAAAAGAAAATTCCTTGTTTTATTTTTCTTTTGGTTCCCTTAATGTCATGTTTGGAATATAAATTGGACACTACTGGTAAAAGGGATTGGGAGATTGCTAGGGTAAAGAAAGATGGCAATAATAAAATAGGAAGGACATAACCAGAAATAATTCCATATTGAGTAATGATAAATTGATTACTATATCCAACATATAATAAAGAGGAGGTAAGAATAATAGGCTCTAGAAAGTAACCAATGGATCCAATAAGTCTGGATGCTGTATTTGGAATGGAAATACTTAATGAATTTTTTATGTATAGTTTACTAGGTATTATATCTTGCTTTGTAATTTTTGAATTTTTGGGAATAAAGAAAACCAAAATTAAAATGGAAGTTAGTTCACTCACAATATTTGTTAGAATTACATAGCATACAGCATACTCTAATCCCTTTTTAAAAAAGAAAGGTACTCCTATTATAATTAACATTAGCCGTACGATATCTTCTGATAAATTACTAACTACGTGTGGAAGCATTTTTTCCTTTCCAAAAAAGTAACTCCTACAAATACTAGATAAAGTGGTAAGAGGGATAACTAAACTAATAGCGAGTATACCATAAAAACACCTTTTATCATGAAGTAAATTTGTAGAAAGATAGGGTGCTATAATGATAATAATCATCATTAAAACTACATTTATTATAAGTGATAGAGGAATTAAGGAAAAAACTAGTCGTTTATTATTTTTATTATTTTCCGCTACTAGTTTAGAAATAGCAATAGGAAATCCTGCTTGTGCAAGAGCTATAAATAGAGAAAATGTAGGTAGAATCATCATATAAAGACCAATACCTTCTGTTCCCATTAACCTAGTCATAACGATTTTGATTATCATTCCTAATATTTTGGTTAAAAAACCGCCGATTAAAAGAATAATTGTTGACAATATAAACTTTTCTTTCATAATAAAAGTTATGAAAAATGATAAAAAAATATACTCAAAAGGAGGTTTTTATGATATGATGGTATCAGATATATATTTGTAGAATGTAAAGATATTGTCTGTTTTGTGTATGTAAAAATATTGTAAACAATGAAATAAATAGTGTAAATAAAGTTAACTATTATTAAAAATATGTTAGACTATTAGAGTAGAGGTGAATATAGTGAATGAGTTATTTGAGTTTGTAACATCTGAGGAAATGATAATTGTAGGTTTGATTATTTTAACTGCATCTATTTTAGCCTTAATTGTTTTCTTTATTGAGAAAAATTATTATAAAAGAAAACAAAAAAACAATACCAAACAAATTCATAAAATAGTAGAAGAAAAGGAGGTTATTCCTATTACAAATTCGGTAGAAGTAGTGCCTGTTTCTATAGGAACAGATCGGAAGAGCACA
>CAJUJA010000109.1:0-1983 GCA_910586635.1 uncultured Bacilli bacterium
ATAAAGACTTTTATAAATAGCAAATTCATCCTAAAAACCATGTAAAAAAAATCTATAGAATTTTCTATAGATTTTTTAATAGGACTTTACCTAATCCCCGTTAATATTCACAATTTAACCTATTAAATTAGTAGGACTATCACTACAAATAATAGTTCTGTCTCATTACAGTTCCAAATATAGGGTCTTCCTGTAATAATTGCTACTTTATTATATGATTTTTCCAATGTTTTATAATTTGTATTATCAAACATTGATATTAAATGCAGGAAGTATTCCGTATCTGGATAAATATCTTAGTCCATACGTTCCTTTTAAATCCTAATTACCTCACTATTATGATTTGAGTAATATTACTTTCATTTTGTTTATCTTGAATTTCTACTCTTTTTTGCATTCTCTAAACCATACAAGTATGTTGGACTTTTATCTTCAAAAATGTAGTCATCTAGAGTCCCATTTTCCCCATATAAATTGCGATAGTTTTGTTCTGTCTTCCTCAGGTCTATTTTCATAGCAGTTCCCTCTTTTAGACTTTCATACTCCTCTTTTCTAAAGGCTTTATAAAAACCAAACGATAGTTTTCTATCTTTATTAGTAAAATTAATAAAATGACTAGGATCATATAAAACCATTGGCTCATTTTCGTAGCCATTGGGGAAAACAAAATTATATGCATGCATTCTATTATTTCTAGCACCACATACTACTTCTGAATCAATCCCCAGGAATTTAAACATATTATGTGCCATGCCAGCTTTTTCCGAACAAAATGCACACTCATTATCTTTTACTGTTTTAATAGATAATCTTTTTCCTTTATGGGAAGCATAAGTCATGTACCTCCCTAATCCTATATCATCAGAAGGAAGGTAGTTATGTATAACAAAAAATATCGTTGAAAACAAAGTCATTTCACTATACCAGTTAGCTTCGCGAACGGATTGTACTAGCTCAATATACGGTGTTATATCATCGTATACTAAGTCTGGGCATTCCTCCTCACCTAATTTTTCAGCAGCCTTATAGTGTGTTTTTTGTGAAATATACTCCGTGAAACTATCTGTATAATTTTGCCCAACAGTAGTTTCAATAGAATTTTCTTCTAACTGTTCAATTCTTTCCTCAACAAATCTTCTTATTTCCTCATCACTATTTAATTCATATATTCTCTTTTGAATCTTATCTTTCATCTTTATCTCCTGTTATCTTCTACTTTTATAACTTAACTTTTTAAAATAAATTTTTGATATTTAGGATTTTCTTTTATACTTTTGATTAAATACTTGCAACTTTCTGTGACCAAATCTGAGTTTACTGTATCCTTATATGTAAAAAATTTATAATTTGTACATTTATCAGGTTCCATTATCTTAATATCTCCATTAATGTATTTAGCAAAATAAATCACAAAGATCCAATTAAATTTTCCTAAATTTTGGAAGTTCTTCTTATTTTGTATCAAAAAAGTGAATCTGTGGATAAATACATTTTCACTTTTTTCTTTTTCTATTTAATTTTACTGGAACTCAAATTTTGTTATTTTAAATATAATGTCGTATTTCCTACAATTACAGTATTATCCTTTATATCTAAAATTGCACGATATTGGCCCTGGTTTTCAGCAACTTCAATACCTAGTGTTTCTAAAATAGTAAGTTGATTATCTGTCGTAAATAATTCTAACCTATCCCCGTCAATATTGTAATTACCATATGCAATATTTGCACTCTGATTTTCATCCTTTGATAATGTAAAAGTTTGAGAAGGCGACGATAATTTTGGGTTAAGCCAATCACGTTTATACTCGTTTAAAATTAGTAAGTATTGATCATTTTCTGTTGCATAAGCATACGATTTTAATTTGCTAGTAAAATCTTCTGTTTGAGAATTTTCACTTTTTGGTTCGGTGGTTTCTATATTTCCTTTATCCTCCTCATTACTCTCTTCGGTAATCTTATTATCAGTTGATGCCAAAATAAT
>CAJUJA010000109.1:1993-2999 GCA_910586635.1 uncultured Bacilli bacterium
CCTTATCATAACAAATATACCCGACTAGACCTAATATTACAATTATTGCAATTACTAATGCTGTAATTAAACCCTTTCCAGTTTTTGTTTAGCACCATTCCCTTCTTCCATTAAACGTCCCTCCTATTACTTTTACATCATACCATAACTCACGATTAATAAATAGTACTAATTTTGAGAATTAATTCAAATTTACAATACTTTACTTTATTTTCGTTACGAAGTTTTAAAAATAAAATCTAATTCTTGCTAAAAAATATATTATATGTAAAAATAAATACTAGGAGGTAATTATGAAAAAGCAAAATCATAATAAGATTATAATTATTTTACTAGTAATATTTATTATTTTATCATTAGCATTAGGTGGATTTATTTTATATGATAAGATGATAAAAAATGATAGTTCTAATGCAAATAACATAGTATCTAACGAAAAAAACAAAATTAAAAAAGAATATAAAGCGTATAAAACGGGAGATAAAGTCACAATAAAATTAAACAATACATTACAACAAACTTTTTATGTATTAGAGGATTCATCTTCTATTGATAAAAATATTACTTTATTTTCAGAAAAAAATATTGGAACAGGTGCTTTTAATGAAGATTATAGTGATGGAAATGAATATAGTGGATCATTAATAGAATCAAAGTTAAAAGAATTAACTAATACTTGGGAAAATATAAATAGTGCTAGATTAATTACAATCGATGAAATTAAAGCAACTGGTTTAACAAATAAAGAACAATGTGGACCATCAGAAGATATTCTATGTGATACAATTGTTCAAGACTCATGGTTGTTATATCAAGATGAAATATATTGGACAATGACAAAAGCAACAAGTGATGGTAATATACAGTATGATGAAGGAAGATATGTTTATTATATTTCTAATGGTGTTATTCAAGGACATATAGTTGGTTATAAACCAGGTAGTGAATGGAATAAAAATGGAACAGCATTTGAAAACTTTGGTATTAGACCAGATCGGAAGAGCGT
>CAJUJA010000110.1 GCA_910586635.1 uncultured Bacilli bacterium
GCTCTTCCGATCTATACAAGTATTTGAATTCTTCTTTTATATTAAATATGTAAAAAACTCTCATTTTAATCACCAATATTAGTATATTAGAAATGAGAGTTTCTTTTTGTCGAATTTTATTTTAATAAATGTTCTATTTTTTCTTCTAAAGATTGAATATCGAAGCCAAATTCTTGATAAACTTCTTCTTTTGTACCAGAATATCCAAACTCGTTTAGTGTGATTAAATACTTATCATTGAATACTATTTTGTTCCATGGCATAGAAGAGGCACACTCTAATACAATTTTTTTGATTCCAACAGGAAGGATCTTTTCTTTATATTCATCATCTTTTTTTAGAAATCGTTCCATAGATGGCATGCTAACCACACGAATGTTAATTCCCTTAATACTAAGATTATTTGCAACTTCTAATGCTAGATGAACTTCTTCTCCTGTAGAGATGATGATTCCATCCAATTTACGTAGAGAATCTTTAATAATGTAAGCACCATTTTCAACCTCTGTTATTTTGGTCGTATCCAATATCTTTACATTAGCTTTAGAAAGACAGATAATGGAAGGACCTATATTTTTTTTCATAATTGTCTTATAGGTTCCAATTGCTTCATTTGCATCACAAGGTCTATATACTTCAACATTTGGCATAACTCTTAATTGAGCTAGCTGTTCAATTGGTTGATGGGTTAGGCCATCTTCTCCAATACTAATTGAATCATGGGTAAATATATAGATAACTGGTAAATTTAGAATCGCAGCCATCCGAATAGCTGGCATTAAATAGTTACTAAAAGCTAAGAAAGTAGATCCATATACTCGGTATCCACATAATGCCAATCCATTTAGAATGGCTCCCATAGCATGTTCCCTTACACCAAAGAATATATTACTACCTAAATAGTTATGATGAGAATAATCTCCACCTTCTTCTATATAAGTTTTAGTAGCACCAAATAAATCTGCACTTCCTCCTAACATATAAGGGTTATCCTTCATAATAGAATTTAATATTTTAGAAGAGGTATCACGAGGAGATTCTATTTGACTATCTGGTTCTATATATTCTAAATCCTTAATTGGAAGAGACTTTTCTTCTCCCATTAAGAAAGATAGTTCATTCTTTGTATCTTCGTCTAATTTATTAAATTTTTCTTTGAATTCCGATTCTAAATTCGCACATCTTTCATGGATGAAAAATTGAAAGTCTTCTATTGTATCATTGGATATGTTATAGGTAATATCACGTAGTTTTAGTTTTTCTTTAATACTTGTAATATCCTCTTTAGTTAAAGGGCCACCATGTACCTTATTGGTTCCCTCATTTATAGAGAATTTCCCAATCGTGGTTTTAATTTCTATGATACTAGGTTTATCGCAACTCTTTTTGGCATCTTCTATTGCCTTTGATATTGCTTGAAAGTCCTCTCCATCGTTTACTTTGCTATAACGAAATCCCATGGCTTCAAATCTTAATTTTATATTTTCATCAAAAGATTGATTTGTTTTTCCATCTAGTGTAGTTTCATTAGAATCGTATAATATAATTAGTTTATTTAACTTTAAGGTACCTGCTAAAGAAAGTGCTTCATGACTCACACCCTCCATTAAATCTCCGTCTCCACATAAAACATAGGTATAAAAATCAATTAGTCTTTTTTCATATTTATTGTACTTTTCTCGTAGTCTTGCCTCTGCCATAGCCATTCCCACAGCTGTAGCAACTCCTTGCCCCAAGGGCCCTGTTGTCATATCTACTCCTGGTGTTATTTTGTATTCTGGATGTCCTGGAGTTTTAGAATGAATTTTTCTAAATTTTTTTAGGTCTTCGATTTCTAAATCAAAACCTGCCATATATAAAGTAGCATAAAGAAGAGCTGATCCATGACCAGCTGACATGATAAAACGATCTCTATTATAAAGGTTTGGATTCTCTGGATTGATTCTTAAATGATGTGCATACAAACTATATAAAATTGGGGCAGCACCTAGCACAATACCCGGATGCCCACTATTTGCATCATGAATCATATCAATCCCTAAAGCCCTAATTTGATTGATAATTTTACTTTCGTTAATTGGATTGCTATTATTTTTCATGAGTCTCATAGGATCCCTCCTTACTTATATTATAACATAATTGTTGATATTTAATTAACCATATGTATAAATTGCTCCATGTTTGTGTGTTTATAAATAGGATATCGAGGAATTTTATACTTATCATCACTTCTAGATGATTTTCTATTTCCACCTATAAAGGATAATTTAAATCCCGCTTCTTTTACTGCATTAATTGATTTTTCATCATAAGTATAGAAAGGAAAACAAAAGGCTGTATTATGTCCTATTACAGAAATAGATTTTTGTAAATCATTTAATAATTCGTCGTGACTGGCACAAATTACTTGGGCCTTACCACAAGATCCTGTATTATGCATATCATAAGTGTGGGATTCAATATCCAGGTTAGGAGAACGATAATTATTAATATCCCACCAACCTGCGATTAAAAATAAGGTGGCGTGCATTTGATATTGTTCTAAAATAGGAATTAATTTATTACCATTATGTCTTCCGGTACCAAAGGCACCATCATCTATCGTGATTAAAACACTTTTTTCAGGAAGTTCTATCTCTTGATACATCCATGCTCTATACTCTTCCATAGTTAAAGTTTTATATTGATTATTTTTTAAATATTCTAACTGTTCTTTAAAGTTATTGATATCTAGGCAGATGTTTTCACCACAATATTCTGTATTAGCATCATAGAAAAAGTGATAATTTAAAACTGGAATTTTTTGTCCTCCCCTATTTTGAACATTTGTTTTTGTAACTACTGGGACATATTGTCCTAAGGCCATCTTTTCGAAGTCCCCTAGTCTTGTATCTATCTTTATATTATATCTAGATAGATGATCCAATTTGCTATCTTTTGTAGTTTTTTGATTA
>CAJUJA010000111.1 GCA_910586635.1 uncultured Bacilli bacterium
GACTTATTGCTTTTTTTCTATATTAGTGGTGTCACATCAATTGTAACGCTACAAAGTAAAAATACTTCTTATCAAAAAAAATAATGACAATAATTTAGAAAATATGTTATAATGTCTTAAAGGCAAAGATTAAGAAGTAGTAATAAAAGATACTTTTTAAGAGAGCTTGTGGTTGGTGTGAACAAGTAAAGTGATTTTATGAATTCATCTTAGGAGTCCTTATTAATAGTAAGCGTAATTCTTGCGTTAAAAGAGTAAAGTGTATAGAAATAACTATAAATTAAGGTGGTACCACGGGTAATCTCGTCCTTAAATTTATAGTTATTTTCATTTTATGAAAGTTTACTATGAAATGAATAAAATAAGATAGAGGAGGAAATTATGAAGGATAATAAAGTAGAAGAGGTAGAAAAACGATTAGAAGAGGATAAAACTAATATTTCTACTTTAAATCAATTAAACGATTTAAAAATAAAATATTTAGGAAAAAAGGGACTAATTAGTAGTTTGAATCAATTAATAAAGGATATTCCAAACGAAGAGAAAAAGGAATTTGGACAAAGTGTAAATCAAGTAAGAGAAAATTTTAACCAATTTTATGAACAAAAAAGGAAATATTTTGAAGAAGAACAACTTAATAAACAATTAGAAAACGAAACCATTGATATTACCCTTCCTGCTACAAAAGTAAAGAGGGGAAGTAAACATCCTGTTAATAGAATGATTGAAAAGATAGAAGACTTATTCGTATCTATGGGATATGATGTTATGACAGGTCCTGAATTAGAAACAGATGAATTCTGCTTTGAAAGATTAAATTTACCAAAAGGACATCCAGCGAGAGATATGCAGGATAGCTTCTATATCACAGAGGAATATCTACTTAGAACACAAACAAGTGCAGTGCAAGCAAGAACATTATTAGCAAATAAAAATGTTCCTAAACCAATAAGAGAAATTGTTCCTGGAAAGACATATAGAAAAGAAGATGATGCGACCCATTCTCATCAATTTTGTCAGTGCGAAGGCCTTGTAATTGATAAAAAAGAAAATCATGTTTCCTTAGCAGATTTAAAAGGAACTTTAGAAGTATTTGTGAAAGAAGTAATAGGAGATAACCTAGATTTAAGGTTCAGACCTAGTTACTTTCCTTTTACAGAACCTTCTTATGAAGTAGATGTTTCTTGTTTCAAATGTGGTGGAAAAGGTTGTTCCTTATGTAAAGATACTGGATGGATAGAAATACTAGGAGCAGGAATTGTTCATCCTAATGTTTTAAGAATGAATGGATATGATCCGAAAAAATGGGGAGGCTTTGCCTTTGGACCAGGACTTGAGAGACTTACTATGTTTCGATATGGAATTCCAGATATGAGATATTTATATACCAATGACATAAGGTTTTTAGAAGAATTTGATAGAGGAGATGAAAGTGATGCTATTAAGTAGAAAATTCGTTAGTGACTATATTGATATTCCAAAAGAGGAAACAATAAAAGACTTAGCAAATAAATTAACGGATGTAGGAAATGAATTTGATTATGCAGAAAAATTAATACCAGCTACTAATTTAGTAATTGGTGAAGTAATAGAATGTAATGATCATCCAGATAGTGACCATTTACATGTATGTAAAGTAGATGTTGGGAAAGAAATTTTACAAATTGTTTGTGGAGCCCCAAATGTAAGAAAAGGAATTAAGGTAATAGTAGCACTTGATGGAGCTGTTTTACCTGGGGGAGTTATCAAAAAAGGAATTATTAGAGGTGTGGAATCAAATGGAATGATTTGTTCCATAGAAGAACTGGGTCTAGATCATAAGTTTTTACAAAAAGAGGATATAGAAGGTATTAAGGAATTAGATCATGGTGCAAAAGTTGGAGAAGATCCGATTACCTATTTACAATTAGATGATGAAGTAATTGATTTTGACTTAACAGCAAACAGGGGGGATTTATTATCTATTTTGGGAATGGCCTATGAAATTGGATCTATTTATGACAAAAAGGTGAAAGAAATTGACTTATCTTATCAAGAAAATAAAGAGAAAATAGCAGAACATTTTAAAGTAGATATAAAGACAAATAATTGTAGCTTATTCCTTGCAAAAAAAGCACTTAATATCAAAATCATGGAAAGTCCTATCTTTATTAAAAATCGTTTAATTGCATCAGGAATAAGACCCATTAACAATGTAGTAGATATATCGAATTATGTTATGCTAGAACTAGGTCAACCTCTTCACTTTTATGATGCTGATCGATTAGGGGATACTTTAGTAGTAAGAATGGCAGAAAAAGAGGAAAAATTAATCACTCTAGATAATCAAGAACGGATATTAACAGAAGAAGATATTGTAATAGCAACTGATAAAGAGGCAATTGGTTTAGCTGGAGTTATGGGAGGGCTTTCTACAGAAGTAGAACAAGATACGAAAAATATTATTAGATCGGAAGAGCACACGTCTGAA
>CAJUJA010000112.1 GCA_910586635.1 uncultured Bacilli bacterium
TAGCTTTAGTAAATCCTCTTCGGTATAATACTCGGTTGGTACTTCTATTTCATGAAAAGCTATAGGCTTTATAACAGAACTTAAAGTTATCCTAGAGGTCGTAATATTTAAAAGGATTTGGTCTTGGTCTTTAGTCAAGCTAATTCCAATTCTACCAAGCTTCTCAAAATCAAATTGAAGTCCCTGATCTGTCACTATGATAGAATCCATAATATAAAGTAAATCCAATATATTAAAGTCAAAATTCAAAGATCCCTCTATCCCTAATTCCTTTAAAATACATTGCAATGTAGTAGGTAGTGTATCCATATTTAAAAGGAAGGTATATCCTAAAAATTGAATATAGATATCCTTGTCCATTCCTAAAATTGTTATATCTAGAATTAAATCAGAATAGGATAAATGTAATACTCCCTCTAGGGAATAAACATTAGAATAGTAAACATTGATTTGTCCTGTAATAGCTAGTGGCTTACCCTCTAGCTCTATAGAAGCATTTAGCTCTATACCAAAGGAGGTTTGACTTAAATCCTTCATGATATAGTCTATTATATCTAAATAGCCACCTACATTCGTATATGCACTATCCTCTACTTGGATTTCTTGTTCTTCCTCTACATTGACCTGCATTGTTGCTTCATAGCTATCTACTTTTATATCAAAGCCATGTATTGTATCTGCTATGATTATTTCTATTGTTTCTTCTTTTCCTACAGTTACCTTTAGCTGACTATCCTCTATCCTTATTTCTTTTAAATAAGATAGGATTTCATCGATTCCCATACTTGGCAATTCAAGCTTTGGTAGATACTCCATTATACGATTACTATCCATTTTAAGCTTAAGGTTCTTATAGCTTATATAAAGTATGGAATTAACATAGGTAATATCCATATCAAAACTTTCATTTTCATATTGGATATGTAATTTCCCTTTCGCCTTTATAGCTTCCTTAAAATCAACATAGATATCAAAGGCTATCCCTATCTTCTCATACGTTAAGCCACCCTGTAGATGTACATGCTTTTGTTCTAATATTTGCTTTATATCCTTTACGTAAGCTACTAGCTTTAGTAAATCCTCTTCGGTATAATACTCGGTTGGTACTTCTATTTCATGAGCATTGATTTCCATAAGCTCAACATTTACTTTTGCTATTTCACTAGAGATTTCCAAATTAAGAATAGAACCATCCAAAGTAAATCCTATAAATACTTTTCCCAAAAGCTCTGTTAGAGAATTCAAATCTGCTTCTATCCAATTTTCTCCTATTTTAAATTGAGTAATCCATTTTATGAGTTCATAGAAATCCTGAGATGGAATCTCTATATTTGGTAGTTCTAAAGTCTTTACTATCTCATCTAGGGTTGAAGATAATTTAGTTACATCTAATTTTAATGTATATCCAAAAAATTGAATATAAATCATCTTATCTACATAAATCACATGGATATTGATAACATTTCCATTCATATTACAAACTATCTCACCATCGATTTGATAGGTATTATTCATAAGATACATATGAAGTTTACTAGAAACTTGAACCGGCTGTGAATTTATAAGAATAGAACCATTTATTGTCAAGCCAATAGATTTTTTACCAATCAAGTTCATTAAATATTTTGCAATATCTAAATAATCCTGTACCTCAATATAGGATTCGAAACCATTAGCTATTTCAAAGTCATTCTTTGTATCAATTTCTAAAGTAATATTATATACATTTGTAGTTAAAATAAACCCTAGATCCGTGTCCTTTATTGTAGCTAAAACAGAGCTTAAGCTTTCCTCTAAGAAGGATAGATTCAATTCTAAGGAAATGCCATCCTCCTTTAAAGACAAATTTTTCACAATTGTTTTAATATTCATAGAGGCTAAGGATTCTAGCATATTGTGTAAATCTTCTTCTGTTAGCTCAGGGAATACAATCCCCTGCTGTTGTAAAAACTCTAGTAAGCTAGATACACTTAATTTCAACTTGTTTTCCTTATAGGTTAAATATATTGTATTAGAATAATAGATTAAAGACAAATTTTCTAAAATATTTTTTTCAGCATTTGAGATAACTAAATTTAGTTGAATAGGATTATCTTTTTCTGTAGATATATAAGCTGTTCCCTCAAAGCTAAAATCATTATATTCTGCTGCAAAATTAAGAATAAACTTTTTATTCTTTAAAATTTTAGTAGCATCCTCTATTATA
>CAJUJA010000113.1 GCA_910586635.1 uncultured Bacilli bacterium
TAGCTGATGGTTTTAGGGTTTTAGCCTTTTCTACTACACTATTATCATAGAAGTATAATCCTGTAATTGCATATTGACTTTTTGGTTTTTCTGGTTTTTCTTCTACACTTAGTACTTTTCCGTCTGAGGCAAATTCTACAATTCCAAATCTTTCTGGATCATCTACATGGTATCCAAACACCGTTGCTTTATTTTCTTTCGCATTTTTCTTAGCCTTTAATAGTTCATGCTGTAATCCTGATCCATAGAAAATATTATCTCCTAAAATCATTGCAACACTATCATTTCCAATAAATTCTTCTCCTAAAGTAAATGCTTGGGCAAGTCCATCTGGGGATGGTTGTTCTTTATAACTTAGATTAACACCAAATTTTGATCCATCCCCTAATAGGGACTGAAATCTAGGTAAATCAGTCGGTGTTGAGATAATTAAAATATCTCTAATCCTTGCTTGCATTAAAACAGATAACGGATAATAAATCATTGGTTTATCGTAAATTGGCATTAACTGTTTTGAAGTAACTTGTGTTAGTGGATAAAGTCTGGTCCCACTTCCTCCCGCTAAAATAATTCCTTTCATTTTTTTAATCCTCCCTTAAAGAAACATCTTATATATAAAATTACTAATGATAATTTATTAGTAAAATCTAACCGCCTTAACTCTTTTTTTGTAGCATGTAAATATTTATCTACAAAATATCTCTGGCTTTTCTTTAATGCTTTATATTTATTAATTCTATTAATATTTTTATCTATTGTTACAGAATGATTATGAATAATTACAACGTTATTATCTACTGCTATTTGCTTATCTATTTTTTCCATTCTTTTAGCAAGAATTTGCTCTTCATAGTAAAGAAAGGTTTCCTCATCTAAATAATTCACCTCTTTTAGGGCTTGTCCGCTACAGCAGAAAAAACATCCTGATACAACTCCAACAATCGATATATCTTCCTTATAGTGTTCTTCATCATATCTGATCTCTTTTAAATACTTTCTACTAATTAAAGGAAGATTAAATTTAATCTCATCTTTTATGGTTGGCATCATCCAACCTCTATTTAAACTTCTATTTTCCACAATAGTTGGTCCTACTACAGCAATGCCATGAGTATCAATATCCTTACTCAGCTTTTTCAAGTCTTCTTCTTTATTAATAATAATATCGGAGTTAGAAAAGATAATATTACACTTTTTTAGCTTTTCTATGATGTATCTAGCTCCCACATTGTATCCAGAAGCCACTCCTCCATTTTTAGAGGAATTTAAAATTTTTATTTTCTTGGTTTCATACTTTTTTAAATATTCATAGGAGATATCACTCGAATGATTATCTACTACTACAATCAAGTCTAAACATTTATAATCTTTTATATTTTTTAATAAAATCTCTGTTGTTTTATAATCATTGTAATTGAGAATTACCATTCCTAATTTAGTCATACCTAGGTTCTCCTTTATATAATTCATTATAAAGTAAATTCAGTATTAATGCAACAAATATAGAAACTGATGGTGAGAGGATTACATGCCCTGTTAAAAGGGATAAAACTATGGATAATACCATACTAAGCATGTAGGCCTGAGCAATTTTATTTCTATTATTTATCGTAGTATTGCTAAAGTATTTTTTAACTACTTTTACAATCATATAGAAAAATCCACTCATATAAATTAAAAAACCTACTATCCCATGCCTATAAAAGATATCTATATAATCCATCTCTACCATTTTCATACTACCTTGGCTATTGAAGTTTAAATATCCGATACCAAGTATTTTAGAAGCAATATCCCTATCATGATAAATAGTATGTGTCTCTGCCCAAAAACTTAATCTCTCACTGAAAATGAAATGGTCTAACACTTTTGGGTTTTTAATCATATCACTAGCTTTTTTCACCTCTAAAAACTCTAAATGAACTACTATATTTTTATAAAAATTTGTTTTTGGAATCAAAATAATAAAAATAAGATCGGAAGAGC
>CAJUJA010000114.1 GCA_910586635.1 uncultured Bacilli bacterium
AATTAATATTTTTTTCGACTTATTTAGGTGTCACATCATTGACAACTAAACAAATATGATGTCAATCTTATTTTTCTAACTCTATACTTTTAAAAATATAATTATTGTTGTCACTATCGTAAATAAATGTGTATTTATAATTATTTACTTTTTCATAATCTTTTTCTATATCAAATGTATTAATATCTACTCCTTCTACTACTGAGTTTAAATCATTCATATTTGAAATTTTTTTACTTTCTTGATTAATTGCAACTACTGCTACAACGATGTATAAATAATTTTCTTTCTTAAAAGATTTTACAATATGTCTTTTATTTTCATAACTACAAGTTTTTTTCTCACAGGGATTCGTAGTTCCTATATATTTTTGATTAATAGAATCATAGGCAATAGAAGGACAAATATTAGTAATATCGGATGAATCTAGACTCATCTCTTTTCCAAATAATTCTTTGGCACTAGAGTCAAATTTTTCTTTAGTAAATGCTATTGCACCATTTAAATTTTTACCATTTGCTTGTTTAGCTGTTAGTACTTTTAAATAAGATTTATCTAAGTTTTCTATTGTTGTTTTAGAATTTTTATATAATAACTCATTAACACCACATTCTGTATTATAATCTAGTCTAGCAACTAATTCTCTTACTAAAACTCCATCAGGGTTTAAAGATACTTCCTTATTATCTACATTTGTATCCTGTTTATTCATAACACCTAGCTTTGTGCTAATTAAATAATACATTCCTCCAGCACCAATTAATAAGAAAGCAATACAAAGAAGGATAATTGCACATCCACTTTTACCTTTTTTCTCAACCATTTTCTTTTCCTCTTTCATCGTATCACCTTATTATTAATATACTATACAATGTATTTTGTTTCAATCAAAAAAAAGAAAATTATTTTCCTTTTTTAATTTTTGCTTTAAATATTGCTTTTAAATTATAAAATAATATATATATTCCTATGACTTCTAATATTTGGATGATTGGAATTAAAGCACATGTATAATCATAGATTTTTCTCATAGATAGGAACCTACAAAAATATACAACACCAAATAAAAGGACAAAACCAGTAATCATAAGACCAAATACTATCAGCACTAAATCTAAGTGTTGGTATTTTTTATGATATATTTCTCTTATTGTTTGAATTAGTAAAATAATTAACCCTAAAACGCCTCCATAAAAGAATATAAATCCTGTTTTTTGATACCACTTTACTATTTGATTTACTATTTGAACTATATACTTAAATGGTTTTTCTAAGCTGTTATGTGTATTAGGCCACACGATTAATGAATTGGTGAGATGTTGAGATAAGACAATATCTTCATAGGTTCCAGTTGCCTCATAAATGCCTGTATCATTTAAACTATATGTTGCCAATACTTGAATGGTATCCTTTGTAATTTTTTGAAAATATGGAATGTCTTCCTTAGAAATTCCTTTTGCTACAGAAGATAAATAAATATCCTTACTTTTTTTTAATTTCCCTTTTTGGAAAGCCTCTTGTAATTCCTTATCTATTTTTTTATAAAATTGATTTGCATATTTCCCATTCCCTTTATATATTCCATAATCGTCAAATGCCTCTTTTAATTTCCAATAGATAATATCTCCTACTATTTCTCCATTTCCTTTTTTATCTGGAAAGCTAGATTGATACATTTTATCTATATTTGGTTCTGCTTTTTTCAAAGTAGGACTTACCTCTATGGCTTGGTACAACATATCTTTTGTAATCCAGATTTGATTTGTTTTATGAGTATCTTTTATTAGAAGAAGATCAGATAAAACGTTTTTCAGGTAGGTTCCATTTCGATCTGTTATGGTATAAACTCCATATTTATAATAATTAACAGAACAATACAAAATATTAGATAAGATTAAAAAGATAGGGGGTATGAGACAAATAAAACCTTTTTTAGATCGGAAGAGC
>CAJUJA010000115.1 GCA_910586635.1 uncultured Bacilli bacterium
CCTACACGACGCTCTTCCGATCTAATAATTCATTTTCTTTCTTCACAATTAATCGCACTTATAATCACCCTACCTTACTTCTCATATCTTCTTGTTTTTTAGATTTTAAGCTCAATAATGCTCCACAATCACAAATTGCTTCAAAACTATTCAAGAGATTAACTGACTCAATATCACTTCTTTCGTAATCTCCATGATAAGGAATTAGTGGTCTCATTTGAGACTCAAGATAATCTAAAAGATTCGTTTCCCCATAGGGTATTTCCTCTATTTTTTCCACAATCATTTCTGGTTTTACGAAAATTGTATTTAAAAATGAAGTTTTTTTCATGGTATCTATTAAAGTATCAGCAATTTGTACCTCCATAAAATAACGAAATTGTTTTTCTCCAAGGGATTCTTGTTCTGGGTTCAAAATGTTCCAAGTTTGTTGGGAAACAGTTTCAATAATGCCCTCATATAATCTACTCTCATTTTTTATAGGCAAATTTCTATTTTTCAAACAACCATCATTATCTGGAAAATATTGAATACAAATATTTACCATCTCACGAGTTAAACCATCTATTTGATATTCTCTTCTGCAATCATTAACAAATATTCCCGTTTTATTATTAGATTGAAAACTGCATGTTCTATAACAATCAAAATCAGTAATCAGTTCTCTATCATCATCTAAAAAATAAATAGCATCTAATTGTTCCATAATATGAACAAAATAAGAAGAATCGATTCCTGTTAACTGACTTAATCCTTTAGAATAAGTCATAATGGTATCTACTATCCAATCTAAGTGTTTCTCCTCGACAGTCTTCTTTTTTCTATATATATCCTTTAATTCACACTCCAAATTTCTCATCGAATTCACCTAGTGCTAATTATAACATAAATAATCAAATTTTTCACGTTTTATCAAATTCTCATTTTAATAGTTTATAAAATAAAAGAACATACTAAGTATGCCCTAATTCAAATACTTAATTTGCTGATTTCCTTGCAACTCATAAATACTTAATTCAGACTTACTCATATTCTCATCTGTTAGTCTTACTGCTGTTATTTGATTATTATAATAAGTTTTATAGTAATAAATCCCCTTTGTCGTATTGCAACAGCAAGAATAAGTAGTAATATTCCATCTTCTATCCTTTGTCATAGTAGTCCCTCTTACTACAAACACCGTATCTAGGATATGAAAAAATTGAGAAATAGAACTTTTTTCATCATTATTAGATACTGAATTTAATAAATTAAATGTTGCTCTTACAAATCTTGAAGATGGGGAATTGTCACCAGGAAGTCCAATTGCTCCCATTCCTAACCCATAAGGACTTAAATTGACTTTATCTGAAAATCTATTATCTGTAATATCAGGAGTTAAATTAAGAAAATTATTCATATTCATTACATGATAAGGAAAAGGCGGATTATTTGTTAAAACTCCAAACTGATCGAAATGAACCTTTAACCCATCCTTCATCGGTTCTAAAATCAAATTTAATTCCTGATCGCTAACCATAAAATGTAAAGGAGTGGTTGGAATATCATTACCAAATTCAATATCAACTAGATTTAACTTTTCAAGAGCAGGATATAATTCTTCCACACTAGAAAAATTACCAAGTATCCAGGGAATCAATTCATAAGGAGCCAGATTAATTTTTCCTGATTGAATATCCTGATAACACGCATTCTCTGGAAAATTAAGCCCTGCAATAGAAAGTCCCTTTTCATTAGTTGCCAGATCGGAAGAGCACACGTCTGAACTCCAGTCACATT
>CAJUJA010000116.1 GCA_910586635.1 uncultured Bacilli bacterium
TTCCGATCTGTTACTACTAGACAATATGCTGATTCAGAATTATATAATTTATACAGCATTCCTATGCCACCTAGAAAAATAGCTGCAGGTCTAGACAATTTATATGGAAGCGTTATTTTAGATTTAAAAAAGGAAATTCCAGGTACTAAAAAGGGAAGATACATCTCTTTAAAAAAATTAGGTGTAGATAATCATATAACTAAAGAAAAACTAGAAAAGCTTCAGTATCTATCAGAGACTGAAGCAGATAAAAATAAAAGAAAAGATATATTTCAGTTGAATGGCGTAAGCGATTTAGAAAAAACAATTGATTTTATGAGATTATTTGATTTTACTATTATAGGAGACGCCACTTTAACAGAAGAGGAATTGACAAACATGACTACGAAATTACAATATGTGAATACGAGGGATTATAGAAATTTATTTAGACTATATGAAATTGCTAAAGAAAATAGGGAAGTGTACTCAAAACTAACTAAAATCAGTAAAATTATAAATAAAAAACCACTGCATTTAATTAAGAGTAGTAAAAAATCAAGGGTACTAGTAAAGACAAATAATGAAGCAGCCTAATATATTTGAAAGATTTGAGAGTCTAATCGGAAAAAGGGGATTAGAACAAATCAAACAGAAAACCATTTTAGTAATAGGAATAGGTGGAGTAGGAGGATATGTGGTAGAATCCCTAATTAGAAGTGGAATTTCAAAGATCATTATAGTAGATCCAGATATCATAGAAGAGACTAATATCAATAGACAAATTCTTGCTCTTAACTCTACAATTGGTAAGAAAAAGGTAGATGTGATGGAGAGTAGAATAAGAGATATTAATAAAAATGTAACGATTATAAAATATGATTGTTTCTTTGATAAGAATACAAAGGATGAAATTTTAGATCACAATATTGATTTTATCGTAGATTGTTGTGATATGACAGAAAGTAAAAAACTCCTGATAAAGGAGTCCTTGAATAGAAAGATTCCACTAATTTCTAGTATGGGAACAGCTAATAGATTAGATCCTTCCAAGCTAGCTATTATGGACATTAGGAAAACCTATAATGATCCGTTGGCAAAAAAAATGAGAAAGTTTATAAAAGATGAGAAAATAAAAGAAAAGATTATAGTCTTAACTTCATTAGAGGTACCTAAGAAAAATGGTATTATATTAGGTTCTACCTCCTTTGTTCCAAGTGCAGCAGGGCTACTTATTACAAGTTATATTATAAAAAAAATAATAGAGTAATTCCCAAAAAGGAGTTACTCTTTAAATATAGAAAATTGGTTTATTATCATTTGGAATAGAAATTGTAGTAGATTCATTTTCTTGGTTATTAGAATTTATATTTTTAGTATCACCAGTATCTTTCATAGCACCTGCTATTCTAAACATAGTTTTGGCATTATTTACAATAGGTTTTACCTGATAGACTAATGGAATAGCTTGATTGATGATACCAAGAGATTTTTGAGTATTAGTTAAAAGATTTCCCCAATTAATTCCACCAGCAGCTGCTCCTCTAAATAACCTACTAAACAAACTGGGTTTAACACTTTGATACAAAAAAGGGTTATTATACATATAGCTCCACCTCTATTACAATATATGTTTAACTA